>CAZRNL010000036.1:0-8836 GCA_964601395.1 uncultured Silicimonas sp.
GTGAACACCTTCCTATGAAAGCCAAATTGTGTCCACGAAACCGGGGGAATTCCAAGGTTTGACCGTGCAACAGCGATCGCCATCGCAGACCTAGCTCCAAGTCTTAAGGAGCCATCCGCGAGCCTCGACTTGCTTACGGGCCCCTGGATCGAGAAAGTACCAACGGCACCGGGCTATTTTCGTTTGTCTCCACTGCTTACCGGTTTGCAGGAAGATCTCGCACCAAAAGCCGTTCTAAACATTCAGACCGGATACTTAGTATCGACTTTGAACCGCGGGCCTATTCCCTATGAGGTGCTCGACTCTGTATTTTGGACCGCTTTTGTCTCGAAACAAGGCTGGTTCATCGCAAAGTTCTTTGAGACATCGCTATCTTTCGATGAAGACACTCACAAGGCCATCGCCGCAAAGCTAGGCGGCTTGGTTTACCTGCGCACCGATCAGATGCTGATGCAGGAAGAACCAGGCACGTCTCATCTATTACGGATGATGCAGATCGATGTCGCTGTTATGAATGGCGAGAAGGCCCACTTTCAGTCAATAGCTCGTGCCGCCATGCGGGAGGCTATTTCGGTCGAGCATGAAGAGCTTAAGAACGCGCTCGCAATTATGGCGCTGCTCAAAATCCTGTTGGCTCAGGGCACGCGCTTGGATTGGGATCTGCGCTTATCCTACATTGCTTTTTTCGAAGCTCTAGCAAAGACGGATCCCGACCTAGTTCAAAGCAGTCAAAGTTCTGCAGTTCAACTTATGCAGGAGGAGTTCGGCGAGACCGCCGACGTCAGCGGCTTCATGCTGCAGATCGGCGCTGCCGCCAATGAAAATCCGGCCGAGCTAAAGGCTCTCTTTCTTGCGCTAGAGCGTTTGGAACCCGACGCGCGAACAAGGCGCCTTTCCCAGCTCAGAACCTTCTTCAAGGGATATAGCCTGCATATTCACTCGGCGTGGGCGAACGCTTGGTCGGCCGGCACGCTTGATGTGGCCTCCTCAATCGACGACTACGAGACAATAGCTAGCATGGCAGAGAACTGGGGGGAAATCGATCTTGTCGCTGAATGCATTGTCGCTCAATCTGTGCTCTGGGATGAGTTCCAGAACGATCGACCAAAGGCCCTGGAGATCGTCGATGCGGGCATTGAAGCTTTGCCTGATCATCCAGAACTGCTCCGGCAAAAGGCCAAAGTTCTGGGTCACGATCATCAATATGAAGGGGCACGCGCAATACTCGAGAGCATTCGCGCGCACACCGATCAAAGCTCTGATATTGAGCGCATGTACGCATTAAAAGAACAGGCTATCGCCTCCGCCAATCTTGGTGACTTGGGGGCTGCGCAGACAGCCTTTCTGGAGGCTGCCTCCGCTGCCGAAGCGGTTCAGTCTGAGGTAACATCTGCGCGCCCACGGAGTGGCGCTCCGTGCGGAAGCGGCTATGTGTCTCTGGCGGAGCGGCGATGTTGAAACAGCATTGCGCGAACTCGGGCCGCTGATCAATATGCTGGACGATATCGATCCGGAGAGCGATGACGCGGCGCGGACTCTTCACCTGAAGTTGCGCTGGCTGGTCGGCTGGCTGCATGAAACGACCGGTGGCCCAACCGGTCTGGAACGCGAACTTCACTACGGCGCGCTCGTCGCTCTCGATGCCGACTATCCGGAAGAAAAAGAGCGCCCGAGCGGGCGCCTTGAAGACATTAAATTGCTATTGATGATCGTGGGCCTCCGTCAAAACCTTCACGATCTGTTTCCAGATCTTAACTGGTCCAAGACCACTTTGGGCTTTCACATCTTCTTGGGCGCCGCCGAGTTTGATCTTGCCGTTGAAGACGGCACAACCGACCAAATCGCGCATACCTTGCTCCAGCTCGCTGCCGCGTTTGCAGTTGCCCAGAAAGAGAAGGCGGGAGACCCCATCTCTGAAATCATGAAGACCAAAGCATTGGAGGTGGAGGATCTTGAAGATCCCGCCATCAAAGCAGTGGTCGTTCATGGGTTGGCGCTTGCCGCCTTTTTTGGCGCGCGCTCAATGGCCTGGATTTGCGACGCCGAATGGTCGGATTTGTCTCCGCCGTTGACACATCGGCGGTGTTGGCCAGCAGATCGCCTCGGCAATTCCAAGCCAGCACATCGTCGAACGGCAGGTCAAGGCCTTCGGCGAGACCCTGAAGCTCTTCCCAAATAGCCGGAAAGCGCGAGCGCGTGGCGGCACCGAGACGTGCCACGGTCGCGCGATGGCTCTGCCTTGTGACCGCCGCCCAGTATGGGGACGCGAGAAGCACGCCCCGCGCCGCCTCCCGTCCCGTCTCGCCCAGCCTGCGTCCGATCTCGCGCGGCGCTCCGGCAGCGGTGATCATGCGCAATTCTGCGGTCGGATGCATGGTCTAGCCCATGACCGCTTGCGCCAGTCGCTCCGCTCCGTTGCGCACCGGGTCGGTGGTCGGCAGGCCGGTTTCATCCTCGATCCGCTTCAAGGCCGCTTCGGCCTCCGACGCGGTCAGGCGCGCGGTGTTCACGGCCAGAGCGCGCACGCGCGCAGGGGTCAAAGCGCCCGCCGCCCAAGCAACGGCTTCGTTCAAGGCGATCACATCGCGCAGCGGCGGCACGCGGGTCTCGTTCAGCGTGTCAAGCACGTCCATGCCTGCGCGGTGGCACAATATCAGCGCGTTGCAGGCGCTGCCGCGCATCAGCGGCAGGGTCGCGGTGCTTCCGGGATGCAGCAGAGACCCTTGCCCTTCGATCACCAGCACATCATGGGCGGAGTTCTCCAGAACCATACGCTCCACCATCCCCGCCGCATGATCCACACGCACGGCGTCCAGCGGGATGCCGCGCCCGGTAATGGCAATGCCGGTCTGCCCCGTGGCCAGAAAAACCGCATCATGACCCAGCGCCTGCAAGCTTCGCGTCAGCTCCAACCCTGCAGTCATCTTGCCGATAGCCATGTCGGTTCCGACCATCAGCACCCGGGTATTGCTCAGGCTGGCTGCGCGACCCATGGCGATGGGCGGCATGTCGCCTTGCGGCACACGCACATCCCAGATGAACTGGCCTGGCTGCAAGGCGGCGCCGAGTACCGGTTCCAGCCGGTCATGCATGCCGTTGACGATGGACAGACCCTGCGCCACGGCAGCCTTGAGCATATCCAGCCATTCCGGCGGTACGCGCCCGCCGGAAGGCGCGGTGCCAAGCACAAGCACACGCGCACCCATGGCAACGACGTCGTCCAACCCTGCTACGACCGGAACCGTACTGTCCATCGGGCAGAGATCGGCAACGGTTTTCCCGACCTTGGTGCTGTCGATGACCGCCACCACCGGGTTGCGTCCGTAGCGCAGGATGCCCTCGGCCATCTTGGCATTCAGCGACCCCATGGTCGCTTCGGCATAGATCGCGATGGGCAGGGTCGGATCAAGCATGGTTCAGCACTCCTCCATGGCCTGGGCGCTCGGCAGGCAGTGTTATCCCATCCACAAATGGCGCGCCTGCGGCCGGATCCGGGTTGAGGTTCAGGTGGGAATCGAGATCGATATAGTCGAAAAGCGCCGACAGCGATGCGCCGGCGGCGATCGAGACCGAGCTTTCCCCCATGCAACCCATCATGGTCTTCAGGCCAAATGCGCGAGCAGTTGCGACAATGCGCAACGCTTCGGTAATGCCGCCGCATTTCATCAGCTTCAGGTTCACGCCATCCACACATGCGGCAAAGCCGGGAATATCACCGGACATGCGACAGGATTCGTCCACGAATATCGGCAGGGCGCGACCCTTGAAGAGGTCGGGCAACTGTTCCTCGGCGCCGCGCACAAGCGGTTGCTCGATGTATTCCACGCCGCGCTCGGCCAGCCAGCCCATCATGTGGCGCGCATCGGCAAGGGCCCAGCCGCCATTGGCATCGACACGCAGCGCCGCTCCACTGCCTTGCGCGGCTTCGAGCACCGCGGCGAACATGTCCTTGTCGGCTTCGATTCCCCCGGAGCTGCCCAGCTTGACCTTCAGCGCACGCGCACCTCGGGCAAGCAGGAGCGGTACCCGCTCGCGCACCACCTCCGGTGGGTTTATGCCCACGGTCAGCGATGTGACCACGCCCCGCCGAGCCAGACCGAGCAGCTTGTAAAGCGGCAGGCCTGCCTGTTTGGCGCGCAGATCCCAAAGCGCCATGTCAAGTGCTGCGAGTGCGCAGGCTCCGACGCCCGAGGCATGACCCGCCGCCCATATATCGTGAATCGCCTCCGGAAGCCCCTTGGCGATGAACGTTTCCAGTTGCGTCTGGCCGGACGCGCAGTCGGCCGCGCCTTCGGTCTCGCCCGGGGCCATTTCGCCCCACCCGGTCAGGTCGCCGTCGGTGACGGACAGAAACAGGTTCTCACCGCCCGCAACTTCGCCGCGCGAGATGCGGAGGGGAAAACGCTTTTTCAGGTAAAGCGTTTGGAAGTCGAACTTCATGTGCGCGTCTCCGTTATTCCGGTCAGAAAAGAGGTCAGGTTCGCGCCCAGCCCGTCGCTGACATAGCCGCCCTCTTGCACCAGCACCACCGGCAGGCCAAGGGCCGCAATATCAAAGGCGATGGCGCGAAACCCGGGTGTGGTCACGCGGAGGCCTTGGAACGGATCGTCCACATGTGCATCAAGACCAAGTGCCACGACCACCACCTCCGCGCCGAAATCGGCGATCCGTGCGAGTGCCTGAGCCAGCGCTGCGCGATAGCCCTCATCATCGGTGCCACGCGCGAGCGGCAGGTTCAGGTTAGCACCCCGCCCGACCCCTGCTCCGCGTTCCTGTGCGTGGCCCCAGAAGAACGGATAGAAGCGCACGGGGTCCGCGTGGATCGACACTGTCAACACATCGGCGCGCTCATAGAAAATGCCCTGGGTGCCGTTGCCGTGATGCACATCGACATCCAGAATGGCCGGGCGAAGGCCCCTCGCACGCAAAGCTTCGGCTGCAATGGCGGCGTTGTTCAGGAAACAGAACCCGCCAGCCAGATCGGCAAAGGCATGATGCCCCGGCGGACGGCAAAGCGCGTAAACCGCCCGCGCGCCCTCGGCCACGGCGTGCGCCGCACTCAGCGCGGTCTGGGCCGACCAATAGGCGGCCTCCCACGTGTCCGGGCCGATCGGACAGGCCGTGTCCGCCTGATGGAAGCCCGCCTGCCCGATGGCAGAGCGCGGATAGCCGTCTGTTCGGTTGGCCGGGTGTATGTTCGGGATCACCTCTGGTCCCGCACCCTCGATGCGCTGCCAGCGCTGGTAGATGGTCCGCAGGAATGTCAGGTATTCGGCGCTGTGAAGGCGCGCGATTGGGCCTAGGCCGTGGTCATCCGGAGCGGCGAAGGTGCAGCCGGCCGCTACCGCTCCAGAGCGAAGGATTTCGATGCGCGCAGGCACTTCCGGGTTCGGCAGGCGCGTACCGTTGGCCATGAAATGGCCGGGATCATGCGTGGCCTGGCGCGGGTCGAGAAAGGCTCTCATGCCTTCACCAGCAAGGTTTCGAACGATGCGCCGGTCAGAACCGCCACCTGGTCTTGCGGACGCAGCGCAAAGCCGAGCCCACTATAGAACTCGATTGCACGGTCATTGTCGGCATGAACGGCCAGTCGCAATCCGACGGCACCCCAGCGGTCCAGTCCTTCGTGCGCGCACCGTGCCAGCAAAGCGCGACCCAGGCCGCTGCCGCGCGCGGTCCGCGTCACCCAGAGGTCGGACACATAGACCAATACCCCGCCTGCGCTGGTGCTGATCTGCGGCTGTACCAGGGCCACGCCCTGCCGACCTGCCAGAACCGCAAAGGCTACGCCCTGCGGCCCGAAAAGAGCGGCGCGCAACTGGTCGCCCGACATCCTGAAGGGATCGCCCAGGTCCTGCGCCAGGGAGCGCAGGCCCGTTGTCACCATGGGCAAGTCGTCGGGCATCGCCACGCGCGGCGCGTCAGAAACCGACATTTTCGGCCCCTTTGAGCCCCAGCATCGCGCGGGCCTCAGAGGGAGTCGCAATCTCTCTGCCCAGCCCTTCGACCAGCCCACGGACCTTCTCAACCTGCTCTTCATTGGATCGCGCAAGCTGGCCGCGTGCAATGGTCAGGCTGTCCTCCAGACCCACTCGGACATGCCCGCCCATGCTTGCCGCCATGCTGGCAAAAGGCATCTGGTGCCGCCCGGCGGCCAGGACCGAAAAATGGTAGTCCTCGCCGAAATACTGGTCCGCGAGCCGCTTCATGTGAATCAGGCTTTCCGGCAAGGGCGCCATTCCGCCCAGCACGCCGAAAACGAACTGGATGAAAACCGGCGACGCGATAAGCCCCCGATCCATGAAATGGCGCAGCATCGTGAGATGGCCGGTATCGTAGCATTCGAACTCGAACCGCGCGCCCCGTTCCTGCCCCATCAGACGCAGGATGCTGGCGATGTCGCGCGGCGTATTCTTGAAGACCAGGTCGTCGGTTCCTTCCAGGAACGGCTTCTCCCAGTCGAAGCGCCAGTCCTTGATCCGCTCTGCCATGGGGTAAAGCGCGAAATTCATAGTGCCCATGTTGAGCGAGCACATCTCGGGCCGCGCCGCCAGGGGCCCTTCCAACCGCACATCCAGCGGCATGGTGGCGCTGCCGCCGGTGGACAGGTTCACGACCGCATCGCAGCCTTGCGCGATCTGCGGCAGGAAGCCCATGAAGTGCTCGGTCTTGCAGGAAGGGCGGCCATCCTCCGGGTCGCGCGCGTGGAGATGCAGGATGGATGCGCCGGCTCGCGCGGCGTCGATGGCCTGACTGGCGATATCCTCTGCAGAAAAGGGCAGCGCGGGCGACATGCTGGGTGTGTGGATGGAGCCCGTGACGGCACAGGTCAGGATGAGCTTGTCCATAGGCTAAAGCCCTGCGTTCTGCGCGAACCGGTCCAGCGCTCTGGTGAGCTTCTCCATGATCTCATCCACCTGCGCCTCGGTCACGATCATGGGCGGTGCGACCAGGAAATGATCGCCCTCGTGCCCGCCGCGCGACCGGCGGGAGTAGATGATAAGGCCCTCGTCATACGCAGCCTCGACCAGCGTATCATAGGCGTTGAGCGCCTTGGGCAGGGCTGCGCGACTGTCGCGGTCGGAGACAAGTTCAAAGGCCTGCAACAGTCCCATGCCGCGGACATCACCGATGAAGCCATACCGCTGCGTCAGCGCGCGCAGACGCGCGGCGAGCACGTCGCCCATTTCGACCGCATTGGTCATCAGGCCCTGGGTCTCGATCTCGTCCATGACGGCCAGGCCCGCGGCGCAGGCAAGCGGGTTGCCGGCATAGGTAAAACCATGCGGGTATCCTCCGTGGTCGAGCACGGCTTCCACGATCGTATCGCGCGCGATCAGCGCTCCCAGCGGCATGTAACCCGAGCCGAACCCCTTGGAGATGGTAATCATGTCCGGCACCACGCCCCAATGATCGCCCGCGAACCACCGCCCCGTGCGTCCGCCACCCGAAATCACCTCATCATGGATCAGAAGCACCCCGTAGCGGTCGCAGATCTCCCGGATGCGGGGCATATAGCCCTCGGGCGGCACAAGGGCCCCGGTCGAAGCCCCGCCCACAGGCTCCACGATAAAGGCAAGGACGGTTTCCGGACCTTCCGCCAATATCCGCGCTTCCAGCATGTCGGCGTAGTGATAGCCCGTCGCAGGATCATCCAGCGCCAGGCCGTCGAGCCAGGCACGCGGCGCGGGGATTTTCGGCATCTGCACCATCATCGGCGCATACGGCGCGGTCATGGGTGTGTAGCCCGTGACCGACAGCGCCCCCAAAGTGCAGCCATGATAGGCCGGAAAACGGGAAATCACCTTCCAACGTTGCCCCTGACCCACGGCCAGAGCATGGTTGCGCGCCAGCTTCAGCGCCGATTCCACGGCCTCCGACCCGCCGGAAACGAAGAATACCCGGCCCAGGCCCTCGGGCGTGGCATCGGCAAGACGGTTGGCCAGCCTCTCGGATGGCTCGGTCTCGAAATGCATGCGGTAGCCGAACGTCGCCAGGTCCATCTGCGCGCGCATCGCGTCCAGCACGCGCGGATTGGAATGCCCGATATTGCACACCATCGCGCCGGATGATCCGTCCAGCCACTGCCGTCCGTCCACATCCCAGATATAGGCCCCTTCTGCTCGGGCCAGCTTGGGCCTGCGCCGACGCGTGCCGTAGAACAATCTTGTCTGCTCTTGCATCATGCCACCCAGAAGGCCTTCTCCAGATCGGTGAAATCGCTGGCCGGACCTTCATACTTGTTGCGGCCCAGTTCCAGCACATAAACGTAGTCGGCAATCTTCAGCGCCTGACGGATTTCCTGGTCGACCAGCAGAATGGTCAGCCCCTCATCGCGGAGGGCCGTCAGCATGTCATAGACTTCGCGAGCGAGGATTTTCGACAGGCCCGCCGTGGGTTCATCGACCAGCAGCATTTGCGGCTCTGCCATCAGCGTGCGTCCGATCTCGACCATGCGCTGTTGCCCACCCGACAATTCCCCCGTCGCCTGTTTGCGTTTCTCTCCCAGCACGGGGAAGCGTTCGTAGTTGGCTTCGATCTTGCGCCTGATCTGGGCCTTGTCGCGGCGAAAGGTCCAGCCGCCAAGCTCGAGGTTCTCTTCGACAGTCATGTCCTTGAACACGCCGGGCTGCTGGGGAATGTAGGCCAGCCCCTCGTTGATGCGTTTATGCGTGGGTATGTCGATGATGCTCTTGCCCCCCAGCACCACATCCCCCTCGAACGGACGCAGGAAACCGAATGCCGCCTTCAGCGCGGTGGATTTGCCCACGCCATTCGCACCGAGTATGGTGGTGATCTGCCCGCGCCGCGCGATCAGGTTGAGATCTGACAGGAT
>CAZRNL010000036.1:8846-15831 GCA_964601395.1 uncultured Silicimonas sp.
GGTAGTATCCCACCGACAGGTCGCGCAGTTCCAGAACGGCATCCGCACTCATGCCGCGTCCTCCTCGTCCTTGCCAAGATAGGCTTCGATCACTGCCGGGTCGTTCTTGACCTGATCCGGCGGCCCATCGGCAATGAGAACCCCGAAGTTCAGCACGATCAGGCGTTCTGACAACGCAAATATCGCGTCCATCTGGTGCGAGATCAGGATGATCGCCTTTCCTTCGGACTTCATGCGCCGGATATAGGCATAGATCACCTCCATCAGTTTGGGGTGAACGCCGGCGAAAGGTTCGTCCAGGATGATCACGTCGGGGTCCAGCATCAGCAGCCTCCCCAGTTCCAGCAGTTTCTGCTGACCGCCTGACAGGGCACGCGCGTATTCATTGCGCAAATGGTCCAGCGTCAGGAACTCCAACACCTCCATGGCCTTGTCTGTCAGTGCGGCGCCTTGCGACATGTGACCCATGGCGAGCGCAGGCACATAAAGGTTCTCCAGAACCGTCATGCGCCGGAAGCTGCGCGTGACCTGAAACGTGCGTCCCAGCCCGGCCCTCGCCACCTCGTAGGGGGCGAGCTGGTCGATGCGCTGGCCGTTCAGATAGACCGTACCCGAGGTCGGCTTGATCGCGCCGTCAAGTATGTTGGTCAGCGTGGTCTTGCCCGCGCCATTGGGGCCAAGCACACCGATCAGTTCGGGTCCGTTCACCTCTAGGTTCACGCCTTTCAGCACATGATTGCCACCGAAGTGCTTTTCCAGATTTCTCACCTTGAGCTGGATCACGACTGAGCCTCCCTGCCGGCCTTGCGCTTGGCAATGGTTTCCTCCGCCACGCCCACTCGGGCGAAGTGCTCGATGAGGGGCGCTATCAACCCGTTGCGGGCAAATCGCAGCACAAGCATCAGCAGCATCCCGAAGAAGACCAGTCTCCAGACCGTCATGTCGACCTCGATACCGCCGATGGTGAAACTGGTGCGCAGCAGTTCCAGAATGATCTGGAGAAAGATCGCGCCCAGCGCAGCTGCGACGAAGTTTTCCACCCCACCGATGACCGCCATGGCCACCACAAGAGACATTTGCAGCAGGAACAGCATGTTGGGCGTCACGATCTGAACGTAATGTGCCTGCACCGCGCCCGCTGCCGCCGCCATGGCCGTGGTTATGGTGAAGACAATGACCTTGTAGCGCGTGGTATTCACTCCAAGGGCCGCCGCCGCATCCGCATCTTCGCGCAGCGCGCGCACGAACAGCCCGAAACGCGAGCGTGACAGCCAGGTCAGGATCGCCAGACAGGCCAGCAACAGCCCGAACATCGTGTAATAGGGGGGGATCTTGTCGGTGGCTGTAAACTCGGTGCCAAGGACCGTGACGCCATTGTCGAAAAGCGCGGGCAGTACCATACCCGCCTGCCCCCGCGTGATCTCGATCTCGGCAGAGATGACGGCCTTGACGATTTCCGAGAATCCAAGCGTGAACAGCGCCAGATACGCCGCCCTCAGCCGCAACACCAACAGCCCGACCAACAGGCCCGCCAGGCCTCCGGCCATCGTGCCAAGGGCGATCCCCAACAGAACCGGCATGCGCCAGACCCGTACAGTGTCGCCCCATTCAGCGATGGCCTGTTCCAGACAGTCCTGCGTCAGCGTGGTCGAGGTGACGCCGATGGCGTTCTTGATGACCAGCCAATTGCCGAAGAACGCATATTCCGTACAAATGCCGGTCGGGGCTTCGGTCACATAGAAATAGTGGCAGAACAGCGCTGTGCCGTAGGCCCCGATCCCCATGAAGGCCATGTGCCCGAAACTGAACTGCCCGGCGTAACCTGCCAGCATTGACCAGCTTGATGCGAGGACGGCGTAGAAGAAGCCGGTGATCAGCACGTGCATGACATAGTCGTAGTTGCCGCCTGTGTAGACCAACGGAAAGGCCAGGAAGAACGCGATCAGAAGAGCGCCCGCAATATTGGGAACCTGTTTCATCTCAGCCCCCTTGCCCGTGAGCACCCGAGGCGAAGCGCCGCCCGAACAGGCCCGTCGGCCGCAAAAGCAGCGTCAACGTCAACACGATCATGCCATAGGCCGGGATGTAGGAAGCCGCTTTCTGCGCATCGGGCAGACAGCCCGTACCGGCAGCCTCCACCAGTCCGACCAGTATGCCCCCCACGAATGCACCGGGCAAAGATCCAAGCCCGCCCAGCACCACGATCACGAAAGACCGCATGGCCGGGATCGCTCCCACCTGCGGCAGCCACGAAAACGCCTGCACCAGAAGCGCGCCTGCCAACGCGGCAATCATGCCACCCAAAGCGAAAGCCAGCATGTTCATGCGATTGGGGTCTATGCCCGCGATGGCGGCCGCTTCGCGGTCCTGGCTGACAGCCCGCAAAGCCTTGCCGGTCCAGGTGCGGTGCAACAGGAACAAGAGCGCCAGCAGAACCAGTATGCAAGTCACCGCCGCCACGAAACGCGGGTTTGAAATCGAAACGGTATCGAACAAGGTCAGGTTGCCCCGGCTGGTGCTGATGATCGGATCGGCCTCGGGCCAATCGAAGCGCGGGAAATCGATATAGCGCTGGACCTTGACCGGGCTTGCGCCATGAAGCGCCTGCACCAGATATTGCAGTGTGAATGCCAGCCCGAAGGTTGCCAGAATGCCGTATTCGACAGGGCGGTCTATCTTGCCGGTGTACATGGGCGTCAGCATTGCGCGCTCGAAGAGTGCCCCGATGCAGAAGGCCGCAAGACACGCCCCCATCACCCCCAGCAGCGGATTGATCTCGGGAAACCAGACGGCTGTGATGTAATAGACCAGCATACCGCCGATCATGTAGAATTCGCCGTGCGCAAAGCTGACCACACCCAAAATGGAGAAGATCAGCGTCAGACCCAGCGCCATGAATCCGTAGATGATGCCGATGATCAGTCCGTTGGTGAACTGACTGGCTCTGAACGCACCATTGGCGACGCAGTTGTTCTCCGGGTCGGCGAACGAAAACGCGGCCGCGATAAGGACCACGGCCGTCAGCGCAAGAAGCGTCGTCATCCGCCCTGACAGGGTCGGAGTTCTCGCCCAGAGAACCGCAACACCTATCGGACCAAGCGCCGCCCCTGCCATGGCGCCTGCGAAATTCACGTTCGTCGTGTCCAGGTCTCGCGCGAAATAGCGGCGCCGCAGGAGGATGCTCCCCAGCACGCCCCAGACGATCATCCAAAGGATGACTCCCCAGAAAATCTCAGGTGTCTGCACGGTTGTCCCCCGAAGCCGCCGGCGCTGGCTCGCGCGCTTGTCTTTGAAGCTTCATCCGGACCGGGCACGAATGCGCCCGGTCCGGAAATGGTCGCTGGATTACCGGCCGATCCAGATGGGTTCGGCTGTCTTGTAGGCGTCCGGATAGACGATTGCGGCATCGCTGGAGGCCTGACCTTCCTCCTGGAACTGGATGATGGTGATGGCCGGGTCCGGCCACTGGTGCCACCATTCATCGCCCTTACCATCCTCGGATGGCTCACGCTTCAGCCCATAGTCGAAGTAGATGCGGCCCAATGTGCCGTCGTGGCTGATGTTTTCCAGGGCGGTCACGATAGCATCGCCGTCAGTGCTGCCTGCCTCGGAAATTGCCTGCGCCAAAACCGCAATGGAGTCATATGCTTCCATCGCATAGCTCTCGACATCGGCTTTGCCGGTCTTTTCCTTGTAGACCGCCGCAAACGCCTTGCCCTTTTCGCTGAATTGGCTCTCGGGCACGCCGATGCGCTGGACAAAGGCATATTGCCCATCTGGAACGTTGGTCCAGTAGGTGCCGGATTCCAGCGCGTCCTGCCCGGTCTGGAACGGCAGGTCCAATGGCCCTATTCCGGCATCCGCGGCTTGCTGGGTAAAGTTGAAAGCCGCCTCCCCCGTGACCAGCGTAATGATCATGTCAGGGTCTTCCGCCTTGATGCGCTCGACGATGCCGGCGTAATCCTGAGTGCCGATATCAACCGAGAAGATGGTGCTGGCCACGCCATTGGCTTCCAGCCCCTTGGAGGTTTCCTGACTGGCGGGGATGCCATAGTCGGTGTTCTCCGTCAGGATGGCGACCTTCTCGATCCCCGGCAATGTCAGCGCGAACTGCCAGTTGATGGCCGAGGTCCAGGACGACAGAGGCGCAATGCGGAATATGTACTTGTGCTTGTCTCCGGTAATTGTGTCGTTCCAGGTTTCGGCAAAGACGACCGGAATCTGGCGGGCATCGGCAACTCCCTTCGCGGCCACGCCGACAGAGCTGTGATATCCACCGCCAATGGCAACGACCCCGTCCTGGGTAATCAGTCGCTCGGTGATGGCGACCGCCCGCTCGGGCAAACCCTCGCTGTCGCCAATCACCACTTCGATGTCGCAGCCCAGCACACCTCCTGCGGCATTGATATCGTCTTGCGCGATCATCATTGCGTCGCGCATCGCTTCGCCACCAACCACCGTGCCTGGCGCGGATAGCGGTGCCAATCCGCCAATCTTGATCGGGCACTCCTGGGCGCTTGCGACGCCCGCCCCGAGAACCAATGTGGCAACCGACAACAAGAGGTGGCGGCGCTTAAGTGCTTTTGTCATGTGAACGCTCCCTGACTGGACACGACCCTTCGGGTCGGCGGATTCATGCTCCGGTCAAACGCCGGATTTTCAGCCGGCGCAGGCCAGCGCTTGAACGTTGCGGCAGTTGTAAAAGGCGTGTCTTTCGTTTATCCGTCATCCTTCACTTAAATCGGACATAACGTGGATGACTGCGATGAATTCAGGCCCGACCAATCGTCCGTCGACGCTATCTTGGGCATTCCCCGTAGCGTCCCAACAGAACATGCTGAGTATCGGCATCCTGCTTTGGCCGAGCTTTCCGCTGATGTCCTTCGCGGGAATCGTCGAGAGTCTGCGGCACGCTGGCGATCACGGTGACAATTCCGAATCCCGCTACACGCGATGGGAGGTGATCGGCGCACCCGGTGCGGTCACTCGATCAAGTTGCGGAATTCCGGTCGCGGCCAGCGCGGATTACCCTGCCCCGGCGTCCTTCCATCATATCTTCGTCCTTGGCGGGCTCCTGCGCAATCTGGACGAAGCGCCTGTCCGCCATACCGACTATATTCGGTCGGCGCACAGGGGCGGCGTTCCTGTGTACGGTGTTTGCACCGGCAGTTTCGTATTGGCCGGGACCGGATTGCTGGATGGCAGGCCGGTTTGCGTCCATCCCTATCACCGCGAACATTTCGAGACCGCGTTTCCGGGCCATCAATTCGTGACCGACAGCGACTATCATGGCGCAAACGGTGTGACGACAGTCATGGGCGGAATTTGCATTCTCAATCTGATGAGGCAGCTGATCGATCAGCATCTCGGTCCGGATAGGGCCGCAAAGGTCGAACACCAGATGACCCTGCCAGACCCAGACCATCGCTCTGCGTTGACTGCGTCGCGCGATGGGGGGCCGTCTCTCAGGCCCTACGATCCGCGCATCCAGCGCGCACTGGTCATTCTGGACTCACAACTGGCGGAAGCTCCGAGGATTTCGGCCCTCGCACATATGCTGGGGATGAGCGAAAGGCATTTCCAGCGGCTGTTCAAAGCCCAGGTGGGGTGCGCTCCCAAGGAATACATCATCGAAACAAAGCTGCGCGCGGCAATCTGGATGCTGCGCAACACACGCCGCTCGATCACGTCCATCGCCTATTCCACGGGGTTTTCCAGCGGTGCGAACTTGGCAGATCTGTGCCGACGTCGCCTGTCGGCTGCCCCGGGAGACATCCGTCGCGATGCGCAGGCAGCGCGTTGAGTTGGACGCCCCGGCGCTCATCTCTCGGCCGAGTGCGGTGCATTGCGATGGCCGACCTGAGAGATAAGCGCAATGACGGTTAACCGTTCGAAGGGATCGACCGAAGTCAGGTCATTTTGACCAAAGTCGCGACTGCTCCGTCCACCCACGCACTCAGCGCAGCCGGCTCGGGAGGCAGCTCGATTGCCGTGCCTCCCGCAAAAGTCTCGAAGGCTTGCCGATTGAGCGCGTTGAGGCCGACCAGAACCGGCACATCCAACAAAATAGCCTCGGCAATTACGCCGCGAAATCCGCGTCCCTCGGCTTCATGCTTGCCGAACTTGTTGACGATCAGAAGGTCCGCACCCGACGCAAGCCTGGCCAGGACCAGCCCTACCGCCGTCTCCAGGGCGGCCGGGTCGAGGCGGCAGCCTCTGGCGTCCGGGCCAAGATCCTGACTGATGCGCAGCACGGGACCTTCCGGCAGCACGCGCACATCCATGTCGCAGAGGCCCGGATCGGCCCGCGCAGTGTTGATCTGGACGGTGCCACAGCATCTGACACCGCGGGCGGCAAGGTCGGCGGCCAGCCGGTCAAGTACAAGATCCGTTTCGCCGCGCCCCGGCGCCATCGTGTAAGCGAGTTTCATCGGCGGTATCCTCAGAACTGGCAGAAGGGTTGGAATTCGACGAACGCACCGGACGCCAGCACCTCGGTATCGGCGGGCAAGAACATCAGGCCGTCCGCACGCGGCAGCGACCCGACACACCCGGAGTGGGTAGCGTCCTCGAAAGTCACGGCTTCGCGGCCATGACCGTCGAATCCCGCTAGCGTCGCGGGCCGAAGTTCGCACCGCCCCGGTCTGCGGCGGATTGCGGCGGTCGTGACGACGTGGCGTCGGGTCGAGGCTTGGGCCGATTCGCCGGTCAGACCTCGGATCAGCGCCATGCCGAAGACATGAAACGTGACGTAGGCCGAAAGCGGGTTGCCGGGAAGGCCAAGCCAGTGCGCGGTCCCGATGCGCCCGAAAGACACCGGCTTGCCCGGCTTGATCGCGACGCCGCTGAACAGGATTTCGCCACCCACTGCGGCCAAGGCGGGCTTTACATGATCCTCTTCCCCCACCGAGATCCCACCCGAGGTGACGACTAGAGCGTGTCGCGTTTAATCGGTTCTGTATCCTGCGGCTTTGAAGAAGTTGTA
>CAZRNL010000037.1:0-8673 GCA_964601395.1 uncultured Silicimonas sp.
AGCATAACCTTGCCAAGGTTAGGGTCGTGAGTTCGAATCTCATCGCCCGCTCCAACTAATCCAAGACTTGTAACCTTGATACGCCCCGGCAACCAGCCGGTGCGTTCGAGTCTTTGGAGCCTCTTGCCTATTCGGCGCGCATCACCAGGGGTTTGGAGTTTCGAGCGTGTCTTTCGGCCAGACGCCTTCCGCGTCGGCCAGTTGCGAATTCACGCGCGCCCGGCGGTGTTTGAACGACCTCAGCCAGCTCCGGAAAAAGCGCCAGTATCTCGTCCAGTGCTTCGCGTCCGACTGATTTCAAGGCCTCTGGCCCTGTAAAGAGCGACTCCGTGTCGGCCCCATTCGAGTTCACGACTTCGTGGCGGTCGAACAGGATGTGGAAATAAACAACCTCTTGCATGTCCGAAGCCAGTTCTATGCCCTCGACCTCGACCAGTTGCTTCGCCGCCACCAGGATTTCCTCCACACCGAACATCTTCAGCGCGATGGCCGAGCGGACCAAAATGCGGTGCTGTGGCGAAACAACCAGATCCTGTGAGGGAACGTCTTTCGACAAAGCCCCCGCACGAATCCGGACAGGCCGCAGCGCCGGTGTGCGGGCGAGATCGCCTGCATCCAACCGGACCTTCCCGATCCAGCGGATCGGTTGCAAGCCATTGTCGCGCGTTCTGACAAGGCTTCCGTTCTTCAGGTCCTCGATAGCAAGGAAGCCGCCGTCGGTCTCGATCAGCGTCCCGAGTGCGAAGCATGGCGGGCCAAGACTGTTGACGTTAAGCGAGCCCTGCGAGGTCACGAAAGTCGAGGAAACGAATGTTCCTTGCTGAAGCACCTGACCATCAGTCGGCGTGAAGACACGTTGACCGTTGGCGAGATAAAAAGTGACACCCGTGTAGGTGATTATTCCAACGCCAGGAACGTTCACTCTGATCGTGTCGCCGGCCCAAGAGCTTACAATGTCACTGCCGTTTACTGAATCGTTGTTACTCTGGTTGATCAGGTTGTTGTCGTTCTGGTCAATCAACGTCAGAACATTGACTGTCAGCAGCGTGCCAGCCGGCGGAGGGTTCGCCGGATCCATCAGATAGAACTGGTCAGTATAGCTCGTTGGCACTGAACTGCTCGCAGTCGGGCTTACGCCGGAATTCGGAAGATGCTAGCAGCGTAGAACGTCCACGAACACCCGGAAAATTATGCTTCTCAGGAATGCGCGGCCTTGTGCCGGCACTGCGGGGGCTTGTAATTTCACGATCAAACTATATACATATTCAAATTATCTAATTTGATTGGCGGCAAACATGAAACGGGCGATCATCGGACGGATGCCCATCCTCGATTGGGGCCGTCGCTATGGACGGGCGGAACTCAGCGGGGACCTGCTGGCAGCGGTGATTGTCACGATCATGCTGATCCCGCAGTCCTTGGCGTACGCGCTTCTCGCGGGGCTTCCACCCGAGGCCGGACTTTATGCTTCGATCGCTCCGATCCTGCTTTACGCTATATTTGGCACGTCCCGAGCGCTGGCAGTGGGCCCAGTTGCGGTTGTCTCGTTGATGACAGCGGCCGCGATCGGAGAGGTTGCCACGCAAGGCACCGCCGGCTATGCCATCGCCGCCCTGACGCTGGCTCTCCTGTCGGGCGCCATTCTGCTGGCGATGGGGCTTCTTCGGCTCGGAGCTGTGGCCAACTACCTCAGCCATCCGGTCATCGCCGGCTTCATCACCGCTTCGGGTATCCTGATCGCAGCCAGCCAACTCAAGCACATTCTGGGCGTGAAGGCGGGCGGCCACACCCTGCCCGAGATCATCAGCAGCCTTGTCGGACATCTCGGTGACGTGAATTTCGTCACCATGATCATCGGTATTGCGGCGACCTCTTTTCTGTTCTGGGTCCGCAAAGGCATGAAGCCCGCACTTGTCCGCCTCGGCCTTGCGGAGAAGACCGCAGGCATAGTGCAGAAGGCCGGACCCGTGGCCGCCATCCTGATAACGACGCTCGCCGTTTGGGGACTTGGACTGAATGGATGGGGTGTCGCCATCGTGGGATCGGTGCCGCAAAGCCTGCCGCCGTTGACGCTGCCCTCGTTCTCGCCTGAACTGATATCGGCGTTGTTTGTGCCCGCGCTGCTGATCTCGATAATCGGCTTCGTCGAATCGGTTTCGGTCGCCGAGACTCTGGCGGCCAAGAAGCGCCAGCGGATCGACCCGAACCAGGAACTGATTGGCTTGGGTGCGGCCAACATCGGTGCCGCGTTCACTGGCGGTTATCCGGTTACCGGTGGCTTTGCCCGGTCGGTCGTGAACTTCGACGCGGGTGCCGAGACGCCCGCCGCCGGAGCCTTCACCGCCATCGGCCTTGCATTCGCGGCGCTGATGCTGACGCCCCTGATCTATTTCCTGCCCACGGCAACACTGGCCGCCACGATCATCGTCGCCGTTCTCAGCCTTGTCGATTTCTCGATCCTGAAACGGACCTGGGCCTATTCACGGGCCGATTTCGCCGCCGTCACGACTACAATCCTGCTGACCCTCGGCTTCGGCGTCGAGGCGGGGGTCTCGGCGGGCGTGATCCTGTCGATCGCACTGCACCTCTACAAGACGTCGAAACCGCATGTGGCCGAAGTGGGACTAGTCCCAGGGACCCAGCATTTCCGCAATATCAACCGCCACGCGGTCGAGACAGACCCATCAGTCGTGACATTGCGGATCGACGAAAGCCTGTACTTCGTGAATGCGCGTTTCTTGGAAACGCTCGTGCGTGAGAGACTGGCTCAGGATACCCGGATCAGGCATGTCGTGCTGATGTGCTCTGCCGTGAATGAGATCGACTACTCGGCGCTCGAATCGCTAGAGGCTCTGAACATCTGGCTGACCGAGATCGGCGTCGGTCTGCACCTGTCCGAAGTCAAGGGACCGGTAATGGACCGGCTCAAGCGGGCGCACTTCGTGGACCATCTGAACGGTCGCGTCTTCCTTGCACAATTCGACGCGTGGACTGTGCTGACCGATGGCGAAAAGAATGCCGCCGCAGAGTAGTTATCGGCCGTTCTTCGTCCTCCACTCCGCGAACTTGGTGAGGTTTTCCTCCTTTGTCGCCGGATAAAGCCCAATGATTGACGATCCTGCCCGCACCTGTTCCACTACGAAATCCTCGTAGGCCGTCATCTCCACCGCCTCGTCGGCGATCTCGTCCGCCAGATGCGCCGGAATGACGATCACATTGTCGTCGTCACCGACGATGATGTCGCCCGGGAACACAGGAGCGTCGCCGCAACCGATAGGTCCATTGATCTCGATTGCTTCATTGAGTGTCAGGTTCGTGGGGCTTGATGGTCGGTGGTGATATGCGCGCATTCCCAGCTCGGCGATGGTAGCCGCATCCCGGAAGCCGCCATCGGTCACCACGCCTTCGCCGCCCCGGACCATCAGTCGCGTGATCAGGATATCGCCTGCGGACGCCGCCCGCGCGTCCTTCCTGCTGTCCATGACCAGAACGTGCCCCGGCGGGCACTGCTCGATCGCCTGCCGCTGGGGGTGGTTCGGATTGCGGAACTCGGCAAGCGTGTTGCGGTCCTCGCGCGCGGGCATATAGCGCAGCGTGAAGGCCGGGCCGACCATGTTGCGCCCCTTGGCCGACAGGGGTCGGACATCCTGGATCACCTGATTGCGAAGTCCGCGCTTGTAAAGAGCGGTCGCCAACGTCGCGACCGAGACATTGCGGAGTTTTTCTGTGGTGTCGGTCATTCTGCGGCGTCCTCGAGAAGGGAATTGCGGATCATGAAAGAGATCAGGCGCTCGCGCTGGTCGGTCTTGAGAGGCCAGGCCGAAGGCGGGCGCGTCGGCCCGCAGTCGTTACCCAGAAGCGCCAGCGCCGATTTCACGGCGGTGACGTTGGTGCCACCCAGTTCCTCGGCACGGATATCCTCGAAAACGCGCATTTCCTCGATCAGGCGCGCAGCCCTGCCGTTATCGCCTTTCTCGAGAGCCGCATGAATCTCGACCGAGCGCTCCGGCCAGACGTTGATCAAGCCGCTGGTAAAGCCCCGGGCTCCCACAGCGTAGAAAGGTGGCGCCCAGACCTCGGCCAGTCCGCCAACCCAGACGATGTGATCGGGGGCGGCTGCTTTGGCGGCCGCCAGCTTCAACGGGTTAGGCGTCGCCCATTTGACTCCGACAACTGTTGGAATGCGGCACAAAGCTTCGATGGCCTTGATGCCGATTGCGTCGTTCCGCAGATAGAGCACCAATGGAGTATCAGGGGCCGCGTATGCAATCCGCTCGACATAATCCTTCAGACCTCGCGGGCTGACGAAGGGGTCGGGTGGCTGGTGAACCATCAGCGCCGAAACCCCTGCCCGGGCAGAGACAGATGCAAGCCGTGACGCTTCATTCACCGAGCGCCCGACGCCGCCGATCACCGGCACGCGGCCTGCGACCATCTGGCAGACGGCCTCGGCCATGCGCTCGGCCTCTTCCGCTGCCAGGCCATAATACTCGCCGGTATTGCCGTTCACGGTCAGAATATGCACCCCCGCTCCGATCGCGCGGTCGATGACGGGCGGCAGACGGTCGGGTGCGATGCGGTCATCGTCATCAAAGGGAGTGACAAGAATACCGGAAATGCCGGTCAGGCTCTTGATCAGGTTGGCCATCAGTTGATTTCCGGCTCTGGCACGGGCGCGCCGAAATCGGTGCGCAGGAAGTCGAAATCGCACCCCTGGTCGGCCTGCTCGATATGCTTGGTGAACATGTGGCCGTAGCCCCGCTCGTAGCGCGGCGGAGGCGGCACCCAGTCGGCGCGGCGGGCGGCCATTTCCTCGTCCGGGACAGAAACTTTCAGCGTCCGCGCCGGCACATCGACCTCGATGATGTCGCCCGTGCGGATCAGCGCAAGTGGACCGCCGATATAGGCCTCGGGGGCGACATGAAGGATGCAAGCGCCATAAGACGTACCCGACATTCGCGCGTCCGAAAGGCGCAGCATGTCGCGGTGCCCGTCCTTGAGCAGCGCCTGCGGCATCGGTATCATGCCCCATTCCGGCATCCCCGGACCGCCCTGTGGCCCTGCATTCCGAAGCACCAGAACGTGGTCGGGTGTCATCGGGTAGTCGGGATCGTTGATGATCTTCTTCAACTCCCCATAGCTGTCCGCGACAATGGCAGGACCCTTGTGTTTCTGAAACTTCGGGTCCATCGCCGCAGGCTTGATAACGGCTCCGTCCGGAGCAAGATTGCCGCGCAGCACCGCCAACGAGCCTTCGTGATAGACCGGATTCGACAGGGGCCGGATCACGTCGTCATTATAGTTGACCGCCCCTTCTATACACTCGCCCAGCGTCTTGCCGGTGACGGTCGTGACCGACAGATCAAGCTTGTCGCCCAGTTCCTTCATCAGCGCGGGCATGCCGCCTGCGTAGAAGAAGTCCTCCATCAGATAGTCTTTGCCGGAGGGTCTGATATTGGCGATCACGGGCACTTCATGGCCAATGCCGTCCAGGTCGTCCAGTCCCCAGTCCACGCCTGCGCGACGGGCCATGGCAATCAGATGGATGATGGCATTGGTCGAGCATCCCGTCGCCATTGCGACAATGCTGGCATTGCGCGTCGCGGCCCGTGTGACGATCTTGTCCGGCGTCAGGTCTTCCCAGACCATGTCGACGATCCGGCGACCACATGCCGCCGCCATGCGCTTGTGCGCGGCGTCCGGGGCCGGGATCGACGAAGCTCCGGGCAAGGTCAGACCGAAACCCTCGGCGATTGACATCATCGTGGACGCCGTGCCCATCGTCATGCAGGTACCATAGCTTCGCGCGATGCCGCCCTGAACGCCGTCCCACTCGGCCTTGTCTATATTCCCGGCGCGCCGCTCGTCCCAATACTTCCAGACGTCGGTACCGGACCCCAGCTTCTCACCCGCGTAGTTGCCTCGCAACATTGCACCTGCGGGCAGGAAAATGAACGGGATACCCATCGACAGCGCTCCCATGATGAGCGCTGGAGTTGACTTGTCGCAGCCTCCCATCAGCACGACACCGTCGACCGGGTGGGACCGCAGCGTCTCTTCGACCTCCATCGCACCCATGTTGCGATACAGCATCGAAGTGGGCTTCAGGAACTGCTCGGAGAAGTCATGCACCGGCAATTCGGCGGGCAGACCGCCTGCCTGCAAGACGCCGCGCTTTACGTGCTCGGCCCGGTCGCGGAGGTGATGGTGGCAAGGTGATAGGTCGGACCATGTGTTAATGATCGCGATGATCGGGCGTCCCTCCCAGTCGTCGGAGGACAGCCCCATCTGCATGGCGCGCGAGCGGTGACCAAAGGAACGCAGATCGTCAGGGGCAAACCAGCGTGCGGAGCGAAGCTGGTCATATGTCTTGCGTTTCGTCATCTGCTCTTCCCATTGCCTGTCTGGTCATATCGTTGCAGGCCGGACGCGCAGGGTCGAGAGGATTTTTCAGTATTCGGCACCTCCCCGATCAGAACCGGATACGGAATTGCGTACCTGTGCCTGTTTCGGTCTCGCACAGCGCGATCTGGCCACCGTGAGCCAGAAGCAGGGTCTGCGCGATCGCCAACCCCATTCCCGTACCGCCCATATCGCGGCGCGTGGTGAAGAAAGGCAGGAAGACATGCGCAGCATTTCCAGGAGATATGCCAGGCCCGTCGTCGGTGACCGTCATCCACGCCCCGTCATCGTCCTGACCGCCTTCCAGCGTCAGTGTCCTTGCCCCGGCCTCGACAGCATTCTCGGCAATGTGGCCAAGTACGACTGCGAGGCCTGATTTGGCTAGGGGATAGGCCTGCTGACCCGAGACCACCTCGATTCTTATGGTCGGAAACCTGACGCGTAGCGCTGAAACGACGTCATCCAGCATGACGCTGCCGCGGTGTTCGGGCATCCGTGCGGCTGCGATCTGGCGCGCGGCAGACAACAGGCGCTCGGCTCGCTTTTCGGCTCCGATGATCGTACGCACCATGCGTTTCGCTTCGACACTGAGACTTTCGTCGCCTTCCAGAAGTTCGGCCGCACCCCGGATGGCGGTTAGTGGCGTCTTCAGTTCATGCGTGACATGGTCGGTATAGCCCCGCACGGCCATCTCGCGAGACTGAAGTACTTCCGCCATGTCCAGAACCGCCTGCGCAAGATCGCCGATCTCGGGCGTGCCGTAGTGGTCGAGCGCAGTCGGCGCTCCCCCTCCGCGGATATGCTCGGCCTTGATGGCCAACGCCTGTACCGGACCGAGGATCAACCGCCAGAGCAGCCAGCCCAGCACGAGTGTAGCCATGAATGCGCCTGCCGCCACGATGTAGACGGCGTTGGCGCGTCCGGTCATTGGGGTCAGGAAGTCGGCAACCAGCGCGCCGTATATCGGCAATACGAGGATCGCCATGAGCGACCCGCCAAGGATCAGCATCAGTGGTGGACGCCATTTGCGTTCTACGAACCGCGACACTGACCCATCCGCAGCCCGACGCCATGCAACGTCTCGATCGCATCGTCGCACCCCGCGTCACCCAGCTTCGAGCGCAGGTTGCGCAAGTGACTATCGAGCGTCCGGTCGCTGACAACCATTCCCGGACCCCAGATTGCATCGACAAGTGCCGGACGGCTGAAAACCTGGGTCGGGCGCGACATCAGGCGTTCGAGGATCGACAGTTCTGTGGACGTAAGCGTCACGCTGGATTGACCCACCTTGCAAACGTGACTTTCGGGTGTAAGCGCCAGGATTCCGACCCGCAAGGTCTTCGGTTCGTCGAGGTCGGGCTTTGTGGCCGGCCCGGTCCGCTTCAGGATAGCGCGCACCCGCGCCACAAGCTCACGCGGGCTGAAAGGTTTGGTGACATAATCATCGCCGCCCAGTTCCAGGCCGATGATGCGATCAACTTCATCATCGCGCGCCGTCAGAAACAGGATAGGCAGGTCGCTTTCGCGGCGGATCGCCTTGCACAACTCGAGTCCATCCATCTCTGGCAAACCGATATCAAGGACCGCAAGCGAAGGCGCCTCGGCCCGCGCCACGCGAAGACCCTCGGCCCCGTCCCGCGCCACGACTGTCCTGAACCCGGCCCGATCTAAGGCAAGACCTAGCACGTCCCTGATCTGCGGGTCGTCGTCAACGATCAATATGGTCTGGCTGCTCATGATGGTCCCCATGCGGCGCTTGTCACTCTAAAAAAACAAACGCCGGGAAGCGAGGGGACTTGCTTCCCGGCGAGCTTAAAAATGCGTGCCTTGAAAATCATATAACAACAGGCCCGTGCAGATGCAGAAGGCGAATTGTGCAGCGAATGTGCAGACTCATGAAATATCACAAGAAATCTTGCGAACCGGCATCAGTTCCGAAGCCAGCTGGCCGCAGTTCGAGCGTTCCCCGATTGTTCGCTCCACATTTGCAAGGTAAGGCCGTTCCATGCCCCGCTACGCAATGAAAATCGAGTATGATGGACGTGCATTCGTCGGCTGGCAGCGCCAGTCCGGTCTGCCCTCCGTCCAGGGTGCGATCGAATTGGCACTGGCACGGCTCGAACCCGACCTGTCGTCCATCGCGGCAGCGGGACGCACCGACGCCGGCGTACATGCCCTGGGTCAGGTCGCCCATTGCGACATGGTCCGCGACTGGGAGCCGTTCCGGCTGTCCGAGGCGCTGAACTATCACCTGAGGCCCGATCCCGTCGC
>CAZRNL010000037.1:8683-15219 GCA_964601395.1 uncultured Silicimonas sp.
ATGCGTCCGGGTGGGCGATGACTGGCATGCACGTTTCTCGGCCACCGAGCGACGCTATCTTTACCGGATTATCGTTCGGCGCGCGCCGCTTGTGCTCGACCGGGGCCAGGCATGGCACGTCCGTCGGTCTCTGGACCTCGATGCAATGCGCGAAGGAGCCGCACACCTGATAGGTCTGCACGATTTCACCACCTTCCGATCAACCATGTGCCAGGCCAAAAGCCCGGTGAAGACCCTGGACGAGATCGGCTTTGACACGCACGACTGTCCGACTGGATTGGAAATTCGCGTCACACTCCGCGCCCGCAGTTTTCTGCACAACCAGGTCCGCTCCATCGTTGGAACGCTTGAGCGTGTCGGTGCGGGTTCCTGGACACCGGGCGACGTCTTGTTCGCTCTCAATGCCGCTGACCGTGCGGAGTGCGGACCGGTTGCGCCTCCGGACGGGCTGTACCTGACCGGCGTGTCCTACGATCCTGCCGTGTTCTGAACGTCAGTCGGCCGGGATCTCGAAGGTCAGGTTCGCCCAAAGGCTTTCCCATACCACATTCCTGGCCTCGGCCAGTTCGGGCGCAGGTTCGCGCAGAACCACCGAATCCAGCATGTAACGGAAACCGGGGCGAACCGGGATCGTCGCATGGCCCTGGGCATCGGTCTTCACCGTCGTCACCGTCACCGTCTCGTCAGCCGCCTTTTCGTAGATCTCGACCTGCTCGTTCACACGCGGCGATCCCCTGTACAGAACCTCGATATCGATCCCATCGCTCATGTCGTCGGTATAGGGGTTCTCAAGCGCGACAATCTCGGTCTCAAGTCCGAAAGCCCGATCCTCGCCTGCCCCGTCCCCGACAGCAACCAGCGCCTTGGCATAGCGCGAATAGACTTCTTTCACTCCCTGTTCGGAAAGCCCGCGCGCCTTGTGCTCGTCTAATGTCCAGGCCGCATCCTTGTGCTCGACGAAACTTCTGAAGTCCTCGAACGTGTCCCATGTGATCGTATAGTCGGTCGTCTCGTGAATCAGCGCCAGCAATCCCTCGCCCGGCGCCTCCATGGTCACAGCGGGACGGTCGCCCATGGTTCCGGGCACGGATTCCACGCGATCGCCGAGGGCGAAATCGAAGCGTCGAAACTGTGGCGGAAGGAAAGAGTAACTTGACCCCTTGTAGGCCTGACCCACACGGATCGCCGCTACTACAGTTCCACCCGGCGCAACCTCGTAGGCCTCGGGGTCGATCCAGAATTCGTGGCTTTCGGCGGAAAACGCGATAAGTGAAAGCGATGAGGCCAGAATGAGAGAGCGAACCATGACTGTAACCCGTGTTTATTTGCTGTGGATGAGGGTGATCCTCGCAGTGGCGGTGTCAAGCCTGATGCCGATCACGGTTGCGCGCGCTCACGAAGTCCAGCCCACCGTCATGGATCTGGAATTGACGGCGGACCAGGCCGAGATTTTCATCGAATGGGTGATCGAGGCGCCGCTTGCAGGCCTTGACCTCGACGGTCTGCAGAACACCAACGAAGCCGAAGGCACAGAGCTCTACGATCAACTCAGGGCCGAACCGGCCGAAGCTCTGGTCGAAGCCTTCCGTCAGGCCTGGCCAGATCTGCGGGAGAAGATCACGTTTCGCGCAGGTGACAGACATATCGCTCTAGAGCTGGTCGAAGTCAGTGTACCCGAAGTGGGCGACGTCGAACTCGTGCGGACCTCGACGATCCGGGTAACGGGCGACCTTCCACCCGACAATGCACCACTTGTCATCGGATGGAGCGCAGATCTCGGACCGCTTGTTGTTCGCCAGCGAAACGTCGACGGGGGTTACGCAGGCTACCTCGTCTCCGGGGCGCTTTCCGACCCGATCTCGCGCACCGGCGGCACCGTGCAAAGCTGGGGCGAGGCCTTTGTCGATTACATCGGCGTCGGTTACGATCACATCGTGCCCAAGGGGCTCGACCATATCCTGTTCGTCCTCGGGCTGTTCTTCCTGTCGCTGCGGATGGGTCCGCTGCTCTGGCAGGTCACAGCCTTCACCTTGGCACATACCGTTACTCTGGCGTTGGGATCGCTCGACATCATCCGCATTTCGCCCGACATCGTCGAGCCGCTGATAGCGGCGTCCATTGTCTATGTGGCGGTCGAGAACCTGTTTGTGCGGACACTTCACGCCTGGCGTCCCATTATAGTCTTCTGCTTCGGACTGTTGCACGGGCTTGGCTTCGCTTCGGTACTTGCCGACTTCGGGCTTGGGGCGGACAACTTCGTCGCCAAGCTGATCGGCTTCAATGTGGGTGTCGAAGTCGGGCAGTTGTCGGTCATCGCAGTCGCTTTCCTGACGCTGGCCGTGCTGTTCGGCACGCATGACTGGTGGCAACGCCGCATTGCGGCTCCCGTGTCGCTCGCCATCGCGCTGATCGCGGCGTTCTGGGTGCTGGAGCGTACCGGCGTGATTGATCCCATCGGGGCGTGGACGCCCTTCAGCCTACTCACCGAAGGCGGGCTGCCCCCGTTCTGGACGGTGATTGCGGCTGGTGGCATTGCGGGCCTGCTGACGGCCGTTCTGCTGCCCTTCCCGCAAGCAGATGCCTTCCGGGATGTCGCGGGAGCTTTGACCTCGTTCCTCTGCTTCCTGGCCGTCATTGCGACCTTCACTTCTGGTGCCTGGCTGATGACGGTCATTGTCGCCGCAGTCTGGGTTCTGGCATTGCGGCTTCAGTCACTTGGCGGACCCGAGCCGATGGAAAGTCTGTCGTGACGAGGACCGCTCTGGTCACCGGTGCGGCCCGCGGCATTGGGCTGGCGACAACGCAGCTCTTTATCGAGGAGGGCTGGCAAGTCGCGATGATCGACCGCGACGCCGACGCGCTGAACGAGGCGTCGTCCGCGCTGAAAAGTGTGCACGCCGTCATCTGCGATGTCTCGTTGCCCGACATGGTTGAGCCGATGATCACAGAGGTCACTGACCATTTCGGGCGCATCGACGCGCTGGTGAACAACGCTGGCGTCGCCGATTTCGGACCGATGGAGGAAACCTCCTTCGAACGCTGGCGTACAGTGATGGCAACAAATCTCGACGGGCCTTTCCTTGTCACTCAGGCCGCGACCCCGGCGCTGAAGGCCGCGAAAGGGGCCATCGTCAACGTGGCCTCGATCTCCGGACTGCGCGCCTCGACCCTCCGGGTCGCATACGGCACGTCGAAAGCGGCCGTGATCCAGCTCACCCTACAGCAGGCTGTGGAACTGGGCGAATACGGAATCCGCGCGAACTGCATCGCTCCGGGTCCGGTGCGTACCAAGCTCGCCATGGCTGTCCACAGTCAGGCGATCATCGATGCGTACCACGACGCCATACCGCTCAACCGCTACGGATCAGAACGCGAAATCGCAGAAGCGATCGTCTTCCTCTGCTCGGAGCGCGCTTCTTATATCACCGGGCAAGTACTCGCGGCGGATGGGGGATTCGATGCGACGGGTATTGGCCTGCCTGCTTTACGCGGCGGCTGAAGAGTCGGACGAGCGATGTACAACTTACCTCTGTCAAGTAACAAGATGTAGACAATCGAGCGGCTTGCCAAAAGATTGTTGAACGCGCAGCGACACATTGGGTCAAGATTGCGAATTGGATGCAACGCAGTCGGGATGTTTGGTAGACTGCATCCAGTGTGAGTTCCTGGGGGTAAACCGAACATGTCCGCGCGTAATACGCGACCGCGATCAATCCGGTCTGACGACCAGCCGCGCAAGAGCCTGTCGTTTCAGGATAAACTTGCCGAGGCGCGGGAACGGCGTGCCGAACTCATGGCGGGAACGAAACCCGCGAATTCGCCCATGGCTGCAAGTCCGATCCGCGAATCGACTGACGCCGAATCCACTGTTGCGCCCCCGCCGCCCGAGGATGCGCCCGCCGCGGACAAGACGCCTTCTGCATCGAGAAAGCTGGCCCGCGGACTGATGGGCCTGCTCGTCATCCTGATCATTGTGGCCGTGGCGGACCGGACCGAAGGCGGTCGCCAGCCCGCGCCAGACTTCGCCCCGCCTGAAGTGTCCCTGTCGTTTGCAGAACCGGGAGGCAGCCTCAGGACGCTGGACGTATCGCTGCCTGATCCGGCTGTACCATCTGCCACCGCGCCCGTATTGCGCCGGGCCGATCCCGATGCAGCGCCAGCGGTCCGCACGACATCACCTGCCCCGCGCGGACCCTTCGTCGTCGACACAGTGGCACTGCCGGAACTGCCTTCGGCGCTTCCCGCGAATATCGTGACGTTATCGAACACGATCAGACCGCCCCACCGACCCGACGACGGCGCGTCGAACTAGTTTGACCTGCGGCAAACACTGGCTACCGGCAAACCGGATCAAGCCCCAACGTCACGCAGACACCACTTGCCTCCACGAAAAATGATGTGCTCCGACACGTCCACCACGACAGGTGGTTGATCGTCAGACCCACTTGGCCAGTGGGGGAAGGCTCATCAGAACCGCGTTTGCATCATGCCCGGTTTCAAGCCCGAATTTGGTGCCGCGGTCGTAGACAAGATTGTATTCCGCATAAAGCCCGCGATGAACCAGTTGGGTGTCCTTGTCCGTCTCCGTCCAATCGGTCATGCGGCGGCGCTCTACAAGTGGGACATAGGCGGCCAGAAAGGCCCGTCCCACATCCTGCGTGAACGCGAAGTCCGCCTCCCAGTCGCCGGTGTTGCGGTCGTCGTAGAAGATCCCACCGACACCGCGTGCCCGGCCCCGGTGCGGCACGAAGAAATACTCGTCCGCCCAGGCCTTCAAGGCCGGATAGATGTCGGCTCCGTGAGGATCGCAATGCGATTTTTGCACCGCATGGAAATCCGCCGTATCTTCATCGTACTCGATGCAGGGGTTCAAATCCGACCCACCCCCGAACCACCATGCGTGCGGCGTCCAGAACATGCGCGTGTTCATGTGAACGGCAGGCACATACGGGTTCTGCATGTGGGCGACAAGACTGATCCCAGAGGCCCAGAAGCGCGGATCGTCCTTCATCCCCGGAATGCCCTTGCGAGACGCCATGGCAGCCTGCGCCCGTTCTCCCAGCTTGCCGTAGACGGAAGAAACGTTGACACCGATCTTCTCGAACACCCGGCCGCCTCGCATCACGCTCATCAGCCCGCCACCTGCGTCCGACCCATCGTCCGAGGCGCGCCGCGTCTCGCTCACTTCGAAGCGGCCTGCGGGACGATCGCTCAATGGACCGCTGATCTGCGTGTCCTCGATGGTCTCAAAGGCCGCAACGATGTCATCTCGCAGTTGCCGGAACCACGCCGCGGCCCGAGTCTTCTTTTCGTCGAATTGTTCGGTCATCATGCAAATCCCCGGTTTCATGGCAGATTGGCATAGCTCCGGGTCGGACGAAACTGCCTTGTTGTAAATCAATATTGGTGGTCTGGATTGGTTCGATGGCAAAGCCCGACAAAAGAAACGCTATGCTGGAACACGGCCACGAACCGCAGGAAATCGCCAGGCGAATCGGGATGGCCGGTAAGAAGTCGTACCTGAAGGACGTCATCTACGGCGCCATCGACGGCGCGGTGACCACTTTCGCCATCGTCGCGGGCGTGGTCGGGGCAGAACTCTCCGTCAAGGTCATTTTGGCCCTTGGTGTAGCCAACGTCCTTGCCGACGGTTTCTCGATGGCCGCCGCGAACTACTCCGGCACCAAAGCGGAACTGGATGATGCAAAGCGCCTGCGCGAGATCGAAGAGCGCCACATCCGACTTGCCCCGGACGGAGAGCGCGCGGAATTGCGCGAGATTCTGGCCCAGAAAGGCCTCTCCGGTGACGTCCTGGATGCCGCTGTCGATGCCATTTCGCAGGATCGCAAGGTCTGGATCGACATGATGATGGTCGACGAATACGGCGTGTCGCCCATCGACCCGCATCCGCTGCGGTCCGCACAGGCCACGTTCCTGGCGTTTCTTGCGGCGGGTCTGATACCCCTGACGCCATATGTCTTTGGGGCGGACGATCCTTTCGGATGGTCTATTGCCCTGACCGGCCTGACTTTCTTCGGCGTCGGGGCCGTCAAGTCGCGATGGTCACTTGCCCCATGGTGGCGCTCGGGTGCCGAGACGTTGCTGATCGGCGGTTGCGCCGCGTCCATCGCCTATTTCGTCGGCACACTTTTCGCCTGACAGAGCGGAGCAGGATTTTGCTGCCTTGTCCTGCCTGAACGCCAGTCCTATAAGCCCCTTCAATGATAAGGTCCTCGATCATCATTCGAATTACGGGCCCGGCGCTCTGATCCATGAGCTGCCGGGTACTTGGCGTTGAGCCACTCCGCCGCAATCTCCGACAATCACGCTATCTGACCACAGGACACGTACCATGTGTGCCGACACGCCCGACTACAAAGCCACGCTGAACCTTCCCGAAACCGATTTCCCGATGCGCGCTGGCCTTCCAACCCGCGAACCGGCATGGCTCGAGCGGTGGGCGAAGATCGGCGTCTACGACCGCCTGCGCGAAAAGACCGGCCGCACGTCCTTCACGCTGCACGATGGCCCGCCCT
>CAZRNL010000038.1:0-15059 GCA_964601395.1 uncultured Silicimonas sp.
GACCATGTCCAGACCGTCTGTCTGTTCCATCAGTTCCTTGGAACAGGTTCCCTGACCGGCGATGACCCGCGGGTCATTGTAAGGGTGAACGAAGTTGCCCCCCGTCGCAGCCTGAACTTCAGCAAAGACTGCCTCACGCGACGATGTCGAGGGTTCGCATTCGGTGATCGTTCCGCCATATCCTTTGACCGCATCCTTCTTGGCCTGTGGTGCGGTGCGCGGCATGACCACGTTGCAGGGAATTCCACGCCGACCGGCAGCATAGGACAGCGACAGGGCATGGTTGCCCGACGAATGCGTGCAGACGCCTTTTCTTGCGTCTTCGTCCGAGAGCCCGAAGACGGCGTTCGAGGCGCCGCGCACCTTGAAGGCACCGGCCTTCTGGAAGTTCTCGCACTTGAAGAACAACTCGGCCCCGGTCAGGTCGTTCAGGAACGACGAGGTCAGAACCGGTGTGCGGTGGATGTACGGCGCGATGCGCTCATGCGCTTCGAGCATGTCCTCGAAGGTCGGGATATACATGTCGGAGACGTCCTTCATCACGCAGCGTCCTTCTGCTGCACCTTGGGCTTCACGCGGTAGACGGCTTGCGCCGCCGCGACGCCCGAGCCCAGCTTGATATCAAGGCCAAGATCAGCCATGACCATTTCCGCCGTGGCAATACCCGACAATGTCATGACATCGGTCAGGCTTCCAAGGTGGCCGATGCGGAAGACCTTGCCAGCGACCTCGCCGAGACCGGTGCCGAACGCGATGCCATAGGCTTTGGCTGCGTGGCTAACGATATCGGAGGCGTTGAAACCTTCCGGCGTGCGGATCGCGCTGACCGTGTCCGAGTAAAGCTCGGGCGAAACGGCGCAGAGGTCGAGGCCCCACGCCTTGACTGCGGCACGGACACCGTTGGCAATACGGGTGTGTCGGGCGAAGACGCTGTCGAGACCCTCCGACAAAAGCATGCCGCAGGACTCGTTCAGACCGTTCATCAATCCGACGGCGGGCGTGTAGGGATAGGCGCTGTTGGCGTATCCCTTGGTCATGTCGTTGATGTCGAAGAAGGTGCGCGGCAGTTTGGCGGTGCCGTATGCGGCCACAGCGCGCGGGCTGAAGCCGACAATCGCAAGACCCGCCGGCAGCATGAAGCCCTTCTGCGATCCGGCGACGGCGACATCGACGCCCCACTCGTCGAAGCGGAAGTCCATCGACCCTATCGAGCTGACGCCGTCGACGAACAGAAACGCCGGGTGTCCGGCGGCATCCATCGCGCTGCGGACGCCTGCAATGTCGGAACGGACGCCGGTGGCCGTTTCGTTGTGGGTCGCGAGGACGGCCTTGATCTGGTGGCCCTTGTCGGCGGTCAGGATTTCCTCGAACCGGTGTGTGGGAATTCCATGCCCCCATGGAACCTCGATGAACTCGACGATCAGCCCGTGGCGCTGGCACATGTCGATCCACTTGTGGCTGAACATACCGTTCCGAGCCGCCAGAACCTTGTCGCCGGGAGACAGAGTGTTGGTGATCGCCGTTTCCCAGCCGCCGGTCCCGGTGGACGGGAAAATGAAGATCTCTGCCTCGGTCGATTTCAGGACTTTCTTCACCCCGTCGCGGGCAGGATGCAGGATGCTGGCGAAAAGCGGCGACCGGTGGTCGATGGTCGGCATGTCGCACGCCTTGCGCAGTCGCTCGGGAATGTTCGTTGGTCCGGGAATGAAGACCGGGTTCTGCATACTCATAGCGTCCTCCTCGCTCAGGTTGAGGCAACGTAGGGCAGCTTTGCCGCAAGCGAAACTTTTTTGAAATTATTTTTCATACGGCGGACAATCGAGAAAATATAACATTGTCAGAGGTTTGAATTTTTCATACAGTGAAATTGATTTTCGGAAACTGAAAAGCTTCGCGATGGACGCTGCTGACATCCCCGAGACCGGCCCACGTCGCAGCCGGGGTCGCCCCCGCGACTGGCACGACAAGACCGAACAGAACACGATCAAGTCGCTCGACAGGGCGATGGAGGTCTTCGAGCATCTTTCGACCACTCAGGGCGAGACCCTGTCAGAGATCGCCGCGCGTCTCGACCAGTCTCCGGCCACGGTCTACCGCATCCTTGTCACGCTGGAGGGTCGCAGACTGGTCGAATTCGATGCCGGCGAGCAGGTCTGGCACATCGGCGCGCAGGCCTTCGTCATCGGCGCGCGATATCTGAGGCGCACCAGCCTTGTCGACCGGGCGCGCCCGATCCTGCGTCGCCTGATGGAGGAGACGGGCGAGACCGCGAACCTCGGGATCGAACGCGGCTCCTCGGTGCTGTTTGTCAGCCAGGTCGAGACGCACGAGACAATCCGCGCCTTCTTTCCGCCGGGCACCTTGTCGCCGCTGCACGCTTCGGGGATCGGCAAGGCGCTGCTGGCCGAAATGGAAGCGGCGCGGCTGAACCGCTATCTGGCGCGGGCGCATCTTGAACGGTTCACCGAGTTCACGATCTGTGACCGCGACGGGCTGAGGGACGAACTTTCCACGATAAAGGCGCGCGGCTTTTCCATTGATGCGCAAGAGAAGAACCTCGGCATGAGATGCGTCGCGGCTCCTGTCTTCGACGTGACGGGCGAGGCGGTGGCCGGTCTCTCTGTTTCAGGTCCGACCAGCCGCGTCGGCGAGGACCGGATCGCAATCTACGGTCAGGCGGTCGCCTCTGCCGCAAGAAGTCTTACGGCAGCGATGGGCGGTGCGGACAGGTGAACCCTGTCCGCGATGCCGGGGTCAGAACCTCGGTGCAGCGGCAAGCGCGGCGTGGCGGTTCACGTCCTTGTAAAGCAGATACCGGAACGGACCCGGCCCGCCTGCATAGCAGGCCTGCGGGCAGAAGGCGCGCAACCACATGAAATCGCCGGCCTCGACCTCGACCCAGTCGCGATTCAGCCGGTAGACAGCCTTGCCTTCGAGAACATAAAGCCCGTGCTCCATGACATGTGTCTCAAGGAACGGGATCAGGCCGCCCGGTTGAAAAGTCACGATGGTGACGTGCATGTCGTGGCGCAGATCCGAGGGATCGACAAAGCGCGTTGTCGCCCAGGCACCGTTGGTTCCGGGCATGGGCGTCGGCGCGATGTCCTTCTCGTTGGCGACGAAGGCTTCCGGGGCTTGCAGACCCTCGACCGGCTGGAAGGCTTTCCGAATCCAGTGAAAGCGGAGCGGGATATCGCCCGGGTTGGACAGGGACCACGTCTCGCCCGCGGGCAGGTATGCGAATCCGCCAGGCTCCAGCGTTTCGCTCCGCCCACCGAAGGACAAGGCGGCACGGCCTTCGACCACGAAAAGCGCCGCCTCCGCGCAGGGATCGGTCTCGGGCCGGTCCGACCCGCCGCCGGGCGCGACCTCCATGATGTACTGCGAGAAGGTCTCGGCGAACCCGCTGAGCGGGCGGGCGAGAATCCAGGCGCGGGTGTCGGTCCAGAACGGCAGGAAGCTGGTCACGATGTCGCGCATCGTGCCTTTCGGGATCACGGCATAGGCTTCGGTAAAGACGGCGCGATCGGTCAGAAGCTGGTCCTGGCCCGGATGGCCGCCGGTCGGGGCGTAGTACTTGGGAGACATCGTCTGTGCGGTCCTGTTGTTCGTTTCGAGTATGGTGTCGTGCGTGGCCGGAGACCACCGCTATTTCGCCAGCCGTCCAATGGCATCAGGTCGCAGGTGGCGTGATCTTGCGGGCCGACCAGTCGTCGTCAAGAAGGACAACCTGACCGCCTCCAAGATGGCCGTGGCCAAGCGAGCGGCGAAGCACGCGGGCCGGGAGGCGTGTCGCCATCCCGAGCGCGACAGCAAGGTCCAGGCCCAGGGATTCGACCAGAAAGCGGATCGACTGCGGCAGCGAGACATGCGCGCCCGCGAGCGTGCCGTCTGTCAGGGTGAGACGATTGCCGGACAGGCGGATCTCGCGGCCGTTCAGCGTGAAACGGTCGATCTCCGAGCCAAGCGTCGCCATGGCATCAGTCACGAGGAAGACGCCATCCGGACGGGCGTTCAGGGCCACGCGGATGCTGTCGGGGTCGACGTGGATGCCATCCGCGATCAAGCCCGCAGAGAGCCGGGTGTCGGCGAGCATTGCGCCGACAAGGCCGGGTGAGCGGCCTTGAAGCTGGCTCATGGCGTTGAACAAGTGGGTGACGGCGCGGGCGCCTGCCGCGGCGGCATGGCGGACGGTCGCGGCATCCGCGTCGGAATGACCTAGCGAGACGATCACCCCGGCCTCCGCAAGCCGCCGGATGCGCTCGGGCGCGACGATCTCGGGTGCGAGCGTGACCATGAGGTTCGGCAGACGCACGGCGGCGTCGATCAGCACCGCCTCGTCGGCATCGGTCATCGGACGGATCAGCGCCGCGTCATGCGCGCCCTTGCGCGGAACCGAGATATGGGGCCCTTCGAGGTGGAGACCGAGGATATCGACCCGGCCGCTGGCGATGGTGTCTGCTACCGCGTCGATCGCGGCGCGGGTCTTTTCCGGCGTATCGGTTATCAGGGTTGGAAGGAAGCCACCGGTGCCGAGGTCCGCGTGCGCTTGGGCGATGCGGGTCAACCCGGCGCGGTCGGTGGCGTCGTTGAACAGCACTCCGCCGCCGCCATTCACCTGAAGATCGACGAAGGCGGGGGCAAGGATACCGGTTTCATACCGCGAAACCTCGACTTCCGACGGCAGGTCGCGTTGGTCGGCGACCCGGACCAGACGGTCCTCACCGAACACCAGGGCCTTGCCTTCGTGCAGGTGTCGTCCGTCGAAAAGGCGCGGCGCGGACACCGCTTGGACAGGCCTTGCGCCGGAGAGAACAGAAGGGGCCGCGACAGAAACAGGACCTTCGGCGGCCAGTCGCAACGCTCCATCGAGCGGTGTGCCCTTGGGCGTGACGAGCCGCTGCCGGATGCCATCGGGAAGGTAGGGCGCATACCGTGGCCCAAGTCCGCCCGTCAGGCAGACTGGCAGGCTGGCATCAGGATCGAGTGCTGCAAGCGCGTCGCCGAGGGCCTCCGTGCCTTTTGCCATCAGGGCAAGTCCCGTACCGTCGCCCGCGTCCGCCGCGGCGGCGACACGCGGCGCAAACCGGGCCAGCGCCTCTGGTGTGGCGTCGCGCGCGAAATAGACCAGAGCGTTGGGGTCGCGGCCGAACTCGGCGAAGATCGAGCGCGTCAGGTCGGTATCGGACCGAAGCCCGTCATGCGCCAGAAGCACCCGTTCGAGAAGCGCGCGCCCGAGCCAGGCCGCCGATCCGTGGTCCGACAGACGGCTTCCCCAACCGCCGACAAAGCGCATCGCAGCTCCGGCCTTGCGCCCGAAGATCGTACCCGTCCCAAGCGCGAGAAGAACGCCATCCCGATCCGCGAGCGCTCCGGCAATCGTGGTCGGGCAGTCGTCGGTCACCACGAGACGGGGGATCGGCAGGGCGCGGCGGACCGCCTCTCTGTCGCTATCTGTCTGAATGCCGGCAAGGCCCGCATGGGCGGACGCGGTGGCCAGGTCAGAGACATCGAGCCCGGCGCTGGCGAGCGCGGCGTCGAGGGCGCGGCGGACGTGCAGAAGTGTCGTCGAGGCGTCGGAGGTGAAGTTGGCGGGGCCATCCTGCGCCTCGGCCAACCGCGCGCCGCCGGCGTCAGCAATCACCACGCGACAGCCCGATCCTCCGCCGTCGATTCCAATGCAAATCCCGGTGCTCGTGGTCATTGCCCGCCTGTCATTCAGCCACGGCACGAACTTCGCTGAAACAGCAGAGGGTTTCCAGCCGGTTTCGCGCTGCGGGACCAAGGCGGCGATTGCGGGCGACGCGCGAGAGGAATACGAAATGAAAGGGCCAGGCTGCCAATCCCCCTTTTCGGGCACGGGACATACACGATGACTGAACGAGCCACACCGATTTCTCTCTGGGATGCGACGGCGGCCGAGCGCGATGTAGAGCGCGCGTTCCAGCCCGACGCGCAGGTGGACGTGGCGATCGTGGGTGGCGGATTCACCGGATTGTCGACGGCGCTTCATGCAGCCGAAGCCGGGCTTTCGGGACAGGTTCTCGAGGCCGAACACATCGGATTCGGCGGATCGGGACGCAACGCCGGATTCGTGAACGCCGGAGTCTGGCTGCCGCCGAAAGAGGTGAAGGCAGCACTGGGAGGCACCTACGGACCGCGCTTTCTCACCGCGTTCTCGGAAGCTCCCAGCCGGGTCTTCGACCTGATCGAACGCTACCAGATTCGCTGCGAGGCGACGCGGAACGGGTCGATCCACGCCGCGCACGCGCCTTCGGGCATGAAGGATCTTGAAGAACGGCATCGGGGTTGGGTCGAGTTCGGCGCACCCGTCGAGCTTCTGAGCGCCGACCAGATGCGCGAAAAGACGGGCTCACCCGCGTTCCATGGCGGCCTTCTGGATCACCGGGCCGGAACCATAAACCCGATGGGCTATTGCCGTGGGCTGGCGCGCGCGGCCGAGGCGGCGGGCGCGAAGATCGCGACGGGCGTTCGTGTCACGGGGCTGACGCGCGACGGTGCGCGCTGGCGGATCGGCACCGACCGGGGCGAGATGACGGCTGCCAACGTGGTGCTTGGAACCAACGCCTATACGGACGCGCTTTGGCCGGGACTGTCGAAGGTCTTCACGACGATCCACTACGTCCAGTTCGCCACGACGCCGCTTGGTCCAGAGGCGGGCCATATCCTGCCGAACCGCGAGGCACTTTGGGACACCGGGCGCATCATGCGGAACCTGCGCCGCGACGCCTCGGACCGGCTGATCATCGGCACGATGGGACGGGCGATCGGGACCAAGGATGACGGGATCACACGGCGCTGGGCAGGGAAGCAGTTGCAGGTTCTCTTTCCCGACCTGGGACCGGTCACTTTCGATGATGCCTGGCACGGCAAGATCGCGATGACGCCGGATCACCTGCCGCGCATCATCCGGCTGGACGATGGCCTCTGGACGCCGATCGGCTACAACGGGCGCGGGATCACCACAGGAACGATCTTCGGTCAGGCGATGGCGGATCTGCTGACTGGACGCGACGCGTCCGATCTTGTCATGCCGCTTGCCGACATGCGGCCCGCAAGGCTGGGTGGCATCGTCACGCGCCTGCACGACATGGCGTTTACGGCGAACCAGGTCTGGAAGGGCCTGGCGTAGCGCTCAGGCGTCGCGCTGCATGATCCACTCGACCTCTGGCGCGGCCACGAAGCGCCACTTCCGCAACGGGCCGGCCATGACGTTGAGGTAATACATCTCGAAGCCGTAGGGCGCGCCGCAGGGGTGATGCCCACGGGGCACCAGCACCACGTCGCCGTCCGAAACCGCCATCGTCTCGTCAAGTCTGCCGTCGTCGGTATAGACCCTCTGGACGCCGAATCCGGACGCGGGGTTCAGGCGGTGATAGTAGGTCTCTTCGAGATAGGTGATGCGGGGAAAATCGTCCTCGTCGTGGCGGTGGCTTGGATAGGACGACCAGTGGCCGGCTGGGGTGAAAACCTCTGTCACCAGGAGCGAGTCGCAGAAATCCTCGTTCTCCATCGCGATGTTGTTGATCATCCGCGTGTTGGTGCCCTTGCCGCGCGTCGTCAGGGTGATGCCGCCGGGGCCGATCCGTCGCGCGTCATGCCCTCCCTTTCCAGGCGCGGCGCAGACCGCGATGACGCAGTCGGTCTCGGCAACGGCTTCCCAGTCGGTGCCATGGGGCAGGTAAAGCGAGTGGGGCGGGGTCTTTTCGAACACGTTCATCCGGTCGCCGAGCACGCCCCAGTCCTGACCCGCGCCCGTAATCGCCGCCTTGCCCTCGACCATGACAAGGATAACCTCGTTCGCGCCTGTCGCTTCCGATGCACTTTCGCCCGCGCGCAGCCGGTAAAGGCCGAACCCCACATAGCGCCAGCCAGCGGTTTCGGGCGTCACGTGATGGACCTTGCCACGGGTGCCGAAGGGTTTGAGCAAGAGATCTGGCATGTCGTCGATCCTTTCGGTTTCGTGTCAGGCAGAAGTGCCGCGCGCCTTGTCCCATGTGCGGCAGAGGCCATCGTACCTGACACTCATGACATCGACCGCCTCCGCATCGCTGATCCTGCCCTGCATCCAGTCCCGCGCGGCCTGTCCGAAGATGGTGCGGCCCACGGCGAAGCCCTTGACCAGCGGCTGGCGGGCAGCGAGAGCGAACGACGCGGCAAGCTCCGCCTCGGGCGCGTCGAGCCCCAGCACCACGATGCCGCGCGTTCGGGTGTCGGTTGCCTCGATGGCGGCTACCGCGTTGGACCATGCCGCTTCGGTCTTGAAAGGCTCCAGCTTCCACCAGTCTGGGAAGATGCCGGCGTCGTAGAAGCGCTGGATGAGCCTGGGCGTCGTGGTGTCGTCGACGGCGGCGACCTTGGACGGGATGACCTCGAGCAGGAACTCAAGCCCGTTGCGGCGCGCACCGGCGAAAAGCCGGCTGACGGTGTCGATGTGATCCGCCCACATGGCCGCGTCGTCGTCCGGATGCGCGAAGCAGAGGCATTTGACCACGTGATTGCGCGGCCATTCGCGCAAGGCGCCGTAGTCGGAACCAAGCTCGGGCTCCAGACGAAGCGGGCGAGATCCCGGCCATTCGACCGGCCGCCCGATCCAGAGCGGCGTGTCGGCGGCAGCGTAGAGCGCCTCGCGCCCGAGCCGGTTGTCGCAAAGGACGCCGTAGCCCGGTCTTCCATCGGCAACCCTTGCGGCGGCAGTCAGGCAGAGACGCTTGAACACTCCGATCTTCTCGGGTGTGGAGCCTTCCATCTCCTCCATCTGCATTCGGTGATCGAAGGCGAATACGCGCATCGCGGACCAGTCGCCCGCGCGGTTGGTGGCCCAATGGACCTGTTCCAGTTCCGCGTCGTTCCTCAGGTCGGGGCGGGTGATGCCGCGCCGGAAGAAGAACTGAAGCTCCTCCCATGACGGGTAGGCGGGGGGGCAGCCGTGGCGGCTGACTGCGAAGGCGCCGCAGGCGTTGGCGTACTTCAGCGCGGTGGGCCAGTCCTCGCCATCGAGCCAGCCTTTCAACAGGCCGGACATGAAGCCATCGCCTGCACCGAGGACGTTGAAGACCTCGATCGGAAAGCCGGGGCCGGCCTCGCCTTCGTCCAGCGTGTCCGGGACCGCACCGGTAAACGCCACCGCACCGGCGGCTCCGCGCTTGCAGACCAGTGTCGCGTCCGAGACATCGCGGACCGCGCGCAGGGCCGATACCGTGTCGGTCGAACCGCCCGCGATGTGGAACTCCTCCTCGGTGCCGACGATCAGGTCGAAGAGATGCAGAACCCCCTGCAGCTTGGCCGTGACCTTGGCGCTTTCGACAAAACGGCTTTCGCCCTCGCCGTGTCCCGCCACGCCCCAAAGGTTCGGACGATAGTCGATGTCGAGTGCCGTCTGAATGCCTGCCGCACGCGCGACGGTCAGCGCCTTGATCGTCGCCGCCTCGACCTGGGGATGACTGAGGTGGGTTCCCGTCGCCACCAACGCGCGGGCGCGGCGGATGAAACCCTCATCGATGTCGGCCTCTGTCAGGCCCATGTCGGCGCATTTCTCCCGGTAGAAGATCAGCGGGAACTGCTCCTGATCGCGAATTCCGAGAAGCACCAGGGCCGTCAGCCGCTCGGGATCGGTCTTGACGCCTTCGGTATTGACCCCCTCACGTGCCAGCTGCTCGATGATGAAGCGCCCCATGTGCTCGTCGCCGACACCGGTGATCACCGCCGATTTCAGCCCGAGCCGCGCGGTGCCGCACGCGATGTTCGTCGGCGAGCCGCCGATATACTTGTCGAACGACCTCATGTCTTCCAGGCGACCGCCCACCTGGCTGCCGTACAGATCGACCGAAGACCGGCCGATAGTGATGATGTCGAGGTCTTTCATGGGTCTGTGACTGCTTCCTGACAGAGGATCATGGTCTGGTCAAAGCGTGACTGTCTTGCCGGACTTCGCGGATTCGGTTGCAGCCTCGGCCACCGCAAGCGCGGCGACGCCTTCCGCCAACGTCACCGGCATCGCCGTGCCGCCGTTCACGGCCTCGATGAACGCATGCCATTCCGCGGCGTAGGCGGGCATGTAACGCTCAAGGAAAAAGTGCATCGGCTTGGCGGCGGTCACGCCGGCAGCGGTCGATTTCACCACCTGGTTCTCCAGCATGTTCTTCGCTTCGAGCATGCCTTTCGACCCAAGATACTCGATCCGCTGGTCATAGCCGAAGGCGGCGCGGCGCGAGTTGCGGATCGTGGCGATCCGGCCATCGGCATATGTCAGCGTCACGACCGCCGTGTCGAAGTCTCCGGCCTTGCCGATCTCGGGATCGACGAGGGAGCTGGCCTTGGCGGTGACGGTTGCAGGCGAACCGCCCATCAGCCACTGGCAGATGTCGAAGTCGTGTATCATCATGTCGCGGAAGATGCCGCCCGAGACCTTGACATAGGCCATCGGCGGCGGTCCGGGATCGAACGAGGTGACGGCCAGCAACTCGCCCTTGCCGATGTCGCCCGCATCAAAAGCGGCTTTCAGCGCGGCGAAGCTGGGGTCGAAGCGTCGGTTGAAGCCGATCATGACCGGCTTGCCGTTCCTTTCGGCGGCAGCAAGACAGGCGCGGGCCCGTTCGAGGCTCAGATCGACCGGTTTCTCGCAAAGCACCGCCTTGCCGGCAGCCGTCGCAGCTTCGATCAGGTCGGAATGCGTGTCGGTCGAAGTGGCTACCAGTACGGCGTCGATGCTCCTGTCGGCGATGATCTCGTCCGAGGTCCGCACGTCTGCCCCGTATTTCGCGGCCAGCGCCTCGGCGGCGGGTGCGTTGACGTCCGAGATCGCGGCCAGAGTGCTGCCGGGATGGCCCGCGATACTGACCGCGTGCACCTGACCGATGCGACCGGCACCAAGAAGTCCGACTTTCAACATTTGTAGGTCCTTTCATGGGAAGGGATGACTGGCGCGACGATGCGCCAGGTTATCAGGGTTCGGTTCACAGCGTGAAGGCTTTGCGGAAGGCGTCGAGCGCGTCTTCGGGATCGCCCGAAGCGAAGGATTCCAGCCCGACCGGTCCGCGATAGCCCATATCGGCCAGCGCGCGCGCGATGCCCGCGAAGTTGACCTCGCCGGTTCCGGGCTCGCGGCGGCCGGGGACGTCGGCGACCTGGATTTCACCGATCCACGGCAGCGAGCGGCCACACAGCTCGATCAGGTTTCCTTCTCCGATCTGAGCATGATAAAGGTCGAGGTTCATCCTCAGGCCCGGTCGGTTGACCGACGAGACCAGCGCCAAGGTATCCTCGGCGCGGCCGAACGGAACGCCCGGATGATCGACCGGCAGGGTCAGGGTCTCCAGCGTGAAGGTCACGTCCAGTTCCTCGGCCAAGTCGGCGATGCGTTCGAGCGTCTGGCGCGCCTTCAGCCACATGTCGCCGGTCACCACCTCGACCGGCATGACGGGCAGGCCGCCCTCGCCGAGGCCGGCGCCGTGGAGATTGAGACGATGAACACCCAGCCGCTTGCCGACGGCGGCGGTTTCGCGCGCCGTGGCCAGAAGTTCGGCCGCACCTTCGTCGTCGGCAAGTCGTCCGCGAAGATAGCCGTTCATGATGGTAAACGTGGCACCCGAGCGTTCCAGCATGTCGAGATCGTGCTCGGGCCAGTTCCAGAGGCCGACGCCGTAGCCGAGTTCGGTCAGTCGCTTGACGCGCCATTCCATCGGACGGTCGCGCCAGAGCATTTCGGCGCAGGCGGCAAGGGCGAACGGCTGTTTCATGAGGTCAGATCTCGATCAGGACGCGGTCGCCTTCGACACGGGTGGGGTAGGTGTGAAGGTTCTCGCAGGCGGGCGGCGTCTCGACCTCGCCTGTGGTGAAGTCGAAGATGCTCGAGTGCTTGGGACATTCGACGGTGTTCTCGACGACAAGGCCCTCTGCGAGGTGGATTTCCTCATGCGTGCAAAGGCCGTCGGTGCAGAAATAGGCGTCCTCGTGGTTGCGGTAAAGCGCGAAGGTCCGGCCGCCGTGATCAAAACGGATTACGTCTTCGGCGTCGATGTCGGAAGTGGCGCAGGCGTTGATCCAGGGCATGAAAGACGTGTCCGAAATGGCAGGGTTGACGCAAGATCAGGTGTTTGCACGGTGCTGGTAAAGCTCGGGCATCGCGGGCGGGTCGATCGTCACCGCCGCACCTGTCGCCAGCGCCCCGACACCGGCTTCGGCGATCAGGGTCGAGAGGTAACCGTCCCAGGCGGAGGCGGCGACCTGCGACGGCGTGCCGCTCCGAACGAAGTCGAGGAATGCGCGGTTCTGCAAGCGGTAGGCGTCGGCGAACCGTGGCCGCCAGTCGGCGGCGTAGGGCTCGGACGCGTTGAGGGCCAAATTGGTGCGGCTCCAGATCGGGGTGCCGAGCATGACCGATCCGCGTTCGCCCACCAGTTCGCCGCGCACGTCGTAGCCGTATGCGGCGTTGTTGTTGACCTCCACCGTCACAAGCTGACCCGCATCTGTGCTCAGAATCATGACCACGGGGGCGACGAGATCGTCCGAGCGGCGGGGCTGGGCGGCCGAGATGCTGGTAATGTCCGCGTCCAGGATGAAACGGGCGACGTCGAATTCGTGCGGTGCGGAGTTGGTGATCGCCATTGCGCCGGTGAACCAGGCAGGCGTGGCCACGTTGCGGTGGAAGTTGTGCATCATCATTGCGCGCCCAAGGTCTCCGCTGTCGTGGGCGGCCTTCATGGCGGTATAGGCGGGATCGAAACGCCGCATGAAGCCGACCTGCACGAATCTGCGTCCCGCGGCGACCTCTGCATCGACGATCTGGCGGCAGGCGGCGGCCGTGGGCGCTAGCGGCTTTTCGCACAGCACCGGCTTTCCGGCGGCCATGGAGGCCAGCGTCAGGGCGGCATGGGTGTTGTCGGGGCTTGCGATCAGCACCGCGTCCACGTCCGAACGCAGGATGCTGGCCTCGGCGTCGGTGCTGACATCGTCGGCGCCCGTGCTGTCGGCCACGGTGCGGGCGCGTTCACCAGAGGCATCGCAGATGACAGAAATGCGCGAACCGGAAAGGTCCTCGGCGAAAATCCGGGCATGATCGGCACCCATGATGCCGGCGCCGATGATGGCTACGCGAACTGTCATTGTTTCTCCCGTCGGTCTGGTGTCCTGATGCGTGTCAGAGCGGTTTCTCGGAGTCGCCGCCCTGAGCCGCTTTTCGCGCGGCCGCGCGTTCCTTCTTCTTCCGGAACCGTACTTTCATCTGCTCATCGGCTTCCGCCGTCCCGTCGTGCCACGTGCCGAAGACCTTATCCAGCGGGATCAGGCCGTCGCCGTAGTTAACTTCGAAATACTTGTGGTGCAGGTAATGGGCATAGGCATGACTGTCGACAGCCGTGTTTTCCGTCACTTCCATCTTGTCGAAGCCGACGTGACCCGGAATCGCTCCGAAACCGGCGAAGTGAAGTTGATAAAGCGCAAGCACCGGGTTCGAGGGGATGATCAGGTGATAGGCGGCGGGCAGGAAGTAGAGCAGGTGCTCCACCGGATGCATCGCGAGCGACGACCAGGGCGAGGGGTTGACCGAGTTGTGGTGAACCGAATGCACCCACTTGTAGAGAACCGGAATGTGGATCAGCCGGTGGATGCAGAAGAAGTGCAGTTCATGGATCATCGGCACCGCGAACGCGAGCGCGGCGAGGTAGAGCGGGTTTTCGGCAAATCCAAGCCAGGGCACCCAGCCATTGGCGAAGACCCAGAGCACCAGTACCTGCGTGGCGGTCCAGATCGTGACGCCCGAAAGAAAACTGCGCACGATGCTGTCGACGATCTGACTCTTGAACCAGAACACGTCGCTGGGATGATCCGCCGGGAAACGGGCGTTGTACTTGAACCGGGTTCCCTGGCCGCCACCACGTTCACCGCCAGAAGGTAGAGTATCCAGCCCGGTGACAGCGTTTGCATGGTCTCCACGGGCGGAATGATCCAGGCCCAGTAGGCCAGCGTGACGATCATGAAAAACAGGTTCCAGGGCATGAAATAGCCGACGAGCCACTTCCCGATCTCGGCCGGTTTCGGTGACAGCGACCAGAACGGCGCGATCTTCAGGGGCGCGTCCGGCGCCCAGTTGCCGCGCTTGTCGCGCGTGCCGAATCGAGTGTCGTCCAACGCTGCCTCCCTGACGGCGGTCGGGAACGACTCAACGCCCGTCCGACAGGGGCATACATGTCAAAGTCAGGCAGGTATCGACAACACCGCATCCGATTTCGCTTTCATTTAGTATCATTTTCTTCATTCATGAGCGCAATTCTGATACAAAATGATACGGAAAAGGGTGTGCCGATGGCGCGGCCGACGATCAGGGATCTGGCCACTGCGGCAGGCGTATCGGTCGCCACGGTCAACCGCGTGCTCGGCGGATCGCAGAAGGTGCGCGAGCCGACCATGCGCCGCGTGCTGGAAGCGGCGCGCGAGATCGGCTTTTACGGCTTCGGCGCGTTGCAGGCCCGGATCTACCAGGCCCGCCCGCGCGACCGCTTCGTCGTGATGCTGCAGCAGCCGGGGCGGCTGTTCTACGAGACGGTGGCCGACCACCTCCACCGCGCCGCCGCGGCGATCAAGGAGCGGGACGTCGATCTGGTCATCGAGTTCATGAGCGATCTGTCACCCGACACCATTGCGCGCCGGATGCAGGAACTGGGGGGCGACTGCGACTGCCTGGCGGTCGTGGCGGCCGAACATCCGATGGTCAGCGATGCGATTGTCCGGCTGGTCGAAACGGGCACGCCGGTCCTTGCCCTGATCTCGCCGCTCAGCGCGCCCTGCGGGGTCGGCTTCGTCGGGTTGGACAGCTGGAAGGTCGGACGGTCGGTCGGCTGGTGCTTCGAACGTATCTGTCGTGCGCCCGGCAAGATCGGCGTTCTGGTCGGAAATCATCGCTACCGCAACCACACGATCCAGGAAAGCGGGTTTCGATCCTATCTGCGCGAACATGACAGGGGGTTCGTGGTGCTCGAACCGAGGTCGACCTACGAATCGACCGCGATCGCGAGGGAGATGACCGAGAAGCTGCTGGAAGA
>CAZRNL010000039.1:0-14853 GCA_964601395.1 uncultured Silicimonas sp.
TAGCGCAAACAAGTGCAGTCTGGCCGTACGCCCATCCGGTGCGGCGGATGCCGGCACGTTTGGCAACCTGACTGGTCTTGCCATCGCAGCCCACAAGCAACCGCGCCCGGATCTTGCGGACGTCGTCGAGAGTGACCGTCACGCCCGACGCATCGGTCGCCTGGTCCACGATTCTCGATCCGTCGATCTGGCGAACCGCAGCGCCGTCCAGCCTTCGCAGGAGCGCGGGGCGAATAAGCCTGTCTTCTACCATGAAGCCCATCGGGCCTTCCTCGATCTCGGTGTGGTCAAAGTGCAGCAAGAACGGTGAAGGACCCTCGCCCGCACGTCCGTCCGTGACCTTGATATCCAGGATAGGCTGGGCATTCGGTGCCAGTTCACTCCAGAGATCAAGGGCCTTCAGAACCCGCTGAGACGCAATCGACAGGGCATAGCCTCGCCCATCGAAGTCCCCCGCTTCGCGCGATGCTTTCGAGAGAGGATCGACAATTGTTACAGTGAGGCCGACAGAAGCCAGCGCCAGAGCCAGCGTTGTTCCGTTCAGGCCGCCACCCGCGATCAAGATATCCGTATCGAATGCCATACCCTCAAATATGAACGTCGACCGGCCATTGTCCATGCGCTTTGCTGACGCTACCGTCCCGCCGAAACGGAGGCACATGAATGGATGAATGGCTGTGGGCGAGCGCAGGCGATCTGGGTCGCGGGATAGAAGCCGGCCGGATCGACCCGGTCGCGCTGACCGAGGCATACCTTGCGGCCATCGGAGCGCATCAGCACAGCGACCGAATTTTTGCCCGCCTGACTGCAGACCGTGCAAGTGCCGAGGCAAGGGCAGCATCCGATCGTGCGAAATCAGGACTTCGCCGCTCGCCGCTCGATGGCGTGCCGATCTCGTGGAAGGATCTGTTCGATACAGCGGGCGTTGCGACCGAGGCGGGAACGCGGCTTCTGAAGGGGCGCGTTCCCGAAAGTGACGCGCGGGTTCTGTCGAACGCGACCTCGGCGGGACTGGTGTGTCTGGGCAAAACTCACATGACCGAGCTTGCCTTCTCGGGGCTGGGGCTGAACCCGATGACCGCCTCGCCGCCTTGCGTGAACGACGAGGAGGCGGTTTCCGGCGGCTCGTCGTCCGGGGCCGCGACTTCGGTAGCGTTCGGCCTTTCGGCAGCAGGCATCGGGTCGGACACGGGCGGATCGGTTCGGGTTCCGAGTGCCTGGAACGACCTCGTCGGTCTCAAGACCGTCTCCGGGCGTTTGTCGCTGCAAGGCGTCGTGCCACTGTGCGCGCGTTTCGACACGGTGGGTCCGCTCGCTCGGACGGTGGAGGATGCATCGCTTCTGCTGGCGGCGATGGAGAACGGTAGGCCCGCCGACCTGTCCGGGGCGACGTTGAAGGGTGCGCGACTGGCTATCCTGCGGACATCGGCCTTCGACAACTTGCGCGACGAGCCACGGGCTGCTTTCGAAAGCGCCGTATCCCGGCTACAGGCGGCGGGAGCAGAGATTCGTGACATTGATCTGACGTGTGTTTCGCGGGCCATGGCTCTTTCCGGACAACTTTTCGCGCCGGAGGCCTATGGCACATGGAAGGACAGGATCGAGGCCGACCCGGAGGCCATGTTCGCCCCTGTGCGCGAGAGGTTCAGGAGTGGCGTCAATATTTCGGGTCCCGACTTCGTGGCGGCATGGCGGACACTGGACAATCTGCGCGTGGAATATGCATCTGCGACGGCCGGTTTCGATGCGGTCATCCTGCCAAGCTGCGTGATCCTGCCGCCAAAACTCGCGGCCGTTACGGAGGACAATGCGTTCTTTGCCGCCGAGAACCTTCTGGCACTTCAGAATACCCGTATCGGCAATCTGATGAACCTTGCCGGATTGACGCTGCCGACCGGCGTGCCCTCGTGCGGTATCCTGTTCCAGGGGCCCTGCGAGGAGCGGCTCTTGCGCCTAGGCGCGGCAGCGGAAAAGGCGCTGTCCTAAAAGCCACATTTTTCCCGGGCAAGGCAACTTTCCCGATCTGTGGCATGGACCCGGACGGCGAGGGCAGGCTATATTTTCGTGGTAACGGGGCGACATGACCCCGACCTTGAGGCACAAATGGTTTTACCCGAGCGGTTTTCGAACCTACCGGAATACGCGTGGCCGCGCCTTCGGGCGCTACTCGACCCCTTTCCGGGGGGCGGAGATGCATTGCATCTGACCATCGGCGAACCCAGGCACGCCTGGCCATCGTTTGTAACGCATCTGGTCGCCGCCCACTCGGATGGGTTCGGGAAGTATCCGCCGAACGACGGCACGCCAGAGCTGCTTCAGGCCATTTCCGACTGGGTGCTGCGACGGTACCAGGTACGCCTGTCGGCGGATCGTCAGGTGATGGCGCTGAATGGCACCCGCGAGGGCCTTTACAACGCAGCGATGGCGCTGACCCCCGAGATGAAGGCGGGTCGCAAGCCAGTGGTTCTGATTCCAAACCCGTTCTATCAGGTCTATGCCGTCGCGGCCCTGTCCGTAGGGGCCGATCCGGTGTTTATGCCGGCCACGCGGGAGACCGGCTTTCTGCCCGACTTCGGCGCGCTAGATGCAGAGACGCTGAACCGGACGGCAATCGCTTATGTCTGTTCGCCTTCGAACCCTCAGGGCGCTGTTGCGACGAGGGAGTACTGGCGCGATCTGCTGGCGCTGGCAGAAAAGCACGATTTCCGCATCTTCGCCGACGAATGCTATTCCGAGGTGTACCGCGACGTGCCCCCGGTGGGTGCGCTCGAGGCGGCTGTCGAGTTCGGGGCCGACCCTGAACGCGTCGTGATATTTCATTCTCTTTCCAAGCGGTCGAACCTGCCGGGCCTGCGCTCGGGTTTCGTGGCCGGCGGGCCTGAAAGCATCCGGCAGATCAAGCAGCTTCGCGCCTATGCCGGCGCTCCGCTTCCCCTGCCGCTGATGAGAGCCGCCGAAGCTGTCTGGGCCGATGAAAAACATGTCGACGAAAGCCGCGCCCGATATGTCGCGAAATACGATATCGCGGACGAGGTCTTTGCCGGCCTCGACGGATGCGCGGCTCCTCAGGCGGGATTCTTCCTCTGGTTGCCTGTCCAGGATGGAGAGGCGGCGGCGCTGAAGCTGTGGAAGGCGACAGGCGTTCGGGTTCTGCCCGGCGAATACCTGTCGCGTGACGGGAGCGGGGAGAACCCCGGCAAGGGCTACATTCGTGTTGCGATGGTGGCCGAAGAACAAGAAATGCGGCGCGGGCTGGAAAAGCTCCGCGACTGCCTCTTCGAGTGAGGGACGAATAAGGCAATGGCGTATCAGTCAAGACACCGCGACCCGCTTTTCGACAGCGACACCCAGGCGATCATCGAGCGCCGGGGCAAAGAGCTTCTGGGGATGGTGCTTCTTGGGACGGCGCTTCTGGTCGTGCTGATCCTCGGATCCTATTCGGCGGACGACCCGAACTGGATGTCCGCCACGGATACGCCCGCCAAGAACCTTCTTGGACCTATTGGCGCCGCCCTGGCCTCGCCACTCTATGTTATCGCGGGCTACGGAGCCTGGGGCATCGCAGGTGTTCTGGCGGTATGGGGCCTGCGCCTTGTCACGCATATTGGTGAGGAGCGCGCCATCGGGCGGCTGATCTTTGCTCCGATCGGCATCGCTCTGATCTCGGTCTATGCATCGACCCATGTGCCGGGACCGGACTGGAGCCATTCCTTTGGCCTTGGCGGTTTGTTCGGAGACACCGTCCTTGGCGCAATACTCGGGATACTTCCGGTCGCTCCGGGGCTTGGTCTCAAGGTTCTCTCCTTTGCGCTCGCTGTCGGAGCGGTTGGCATGGGAGCCTTTGTTCTCGGCTTCAATCGCGATGAAATCTGGGCCTATATCCGCTATCTTCTCGCCGGATTGATCCTGATCTATCATACGATCCTGTCGTTTGCGGGTCGTGGTGCGGCGAACGGCTGGCGTATGGCTGCCGATGCACGCGCCCGCGCCAAAGAGCGCAGGTTTTCCAACGAGCGGCTCCCCGAGGTCGAGCCGGGGAACGTGAACGAGGCGGTGCTGCGGGCAACCCGCGCATTCCGTAAAGGCGCGGAACCGGACGCAAAGACAGGCCTGTTGTCGCGGATGCCGTCGCTTCTCAAGCAACGCAGAGATCCCGAATTCGATGACGCTCCGATCCAGGAAACCGACCGGATCAGTGCACGCATCGCTGACGCAGTCCGCCTCAGGGTGCGTCGCCCCGAAGGACATATCCGCACCGAGCCTCCGGTGACCGTCCGCGGCGCGCCGCTACCGCGAATCTCGGTTCTGGACGAGGATGGCGAAATTGCCGAACTGCAGGCCCTGGATGACCAGTTCGTAATGCCCGAGCCCGAACTTGTTTCGTCGACCTTCCAGACTGGCCCCGGTTTTCAGTCCTCCAGGGGTGTGCCGGAGACGAAAGCGGTCATCCAGCACAGTGCGCGAAAGCCGGCTCCGTCGAAACGTGCTCGCGCCGAGGCGCAACCCTCGCTTTTCGACGACGCAGCCAGCTTCGAGATTCCGCCGCTTTCACTTCTGTCGGACCCCGGCGCGATCGAGCGGCACCACCTGTCGGACGAAGCGCTTGAAGAAAACGCGCGAATGCTGGAAAGCGTTCTGGACGATTATGGCGTCAAGGGTGAGATCGTCAGCGTTCGTCCGGGTCCCGTCGTAACCATGTACGAACTGGAACCTGCTCCGGGTCTGAAGGCCAGCCGCGTTATCGGCCTGGCCGACGATATCGCGCGGTCCATGTCCGCGCTTTCCGCCCGCGTCTCTACAGTGCCCGGCCGCTCGGTCATCGGGATCGAATTGCCGAACGAGAAGCGCGAGAAAGTCGTCCTGCGCGAGATCCTGTCCGCGCGCGACTACGGCGATGGCAATCAGCGTCTGCCGCTGGCGCTTGGCAAGAATATCGGCGGCGAGCCTGTCGTCGCCAACCTTGCCAAGATGCCCCACCTGCTGATCGCGGGCACCACCGGTTCGGGCAAGTCGGTCGGCGTCAACGCGATGATCCTGTCGCTTCTCTACAAGCTGACACCGCAAGAATGCCGCATGATCATGATCGATCCAAAGATGCTGGAACTATCTGTCTATGACGGAATTCCGCACCTTCTGTCACCCGTTGTCACCGATCCCAAAAAGGCGGTCGTCGCCTTGAAATGGACGGTGGGCGAGATGGAGGAACGCTATCGCAAGATGTCGAAGATGGGCGTCCGAAATATCGACGGTTTCAACGGGCGCGTGCGCGAAGCGCTGAAGAAGGGCGAACTTTTCAGCCGCACTGTTCAGACCGGGTTTGATGACGAAACCGGAGAGCCGGTTTTCGAGACCGAAACCTTCGAGCCGGAACTTCTGCCCTACATCGTCGTCATTGTTGACGAGATGGCCGACCTGATGATGGTCGCCGGCAAAGAGATCGAAGCCTGTATCCAACGCCTGGCGCAGATGGCGCGGGCCAGCGGAATCCACCTGATCATGGCGACGCAGCGTCCCTCGGTCGACGTCATCACTGGCACGATCAAGGCGAATTTTCCGACCCGCATCAGCTTTCAAGTGACCTCGAAGATCGACAGCCGCACCATCCTTGGCGAAATGGGGGCCGAGCAACTTCTGGGCCAGGGCGACATGCTTTACATGGCGGGCGGTGCCAAGATCACCCGTGTCCACGGACCGTTCGTGTCGGACGAGGAAGTGGAAGAGATCGTCAACCATCTGAAAAGTTTCGGGACTCCGAAGTACGAATCAGGTGTTCTTGAGGGGCCGGATGACGATTCCTCCAGCGAGATCGACATGGTGCTTGGCCTGGGTGGCAATACCGACGGCGAGGATGCGCTTTACGATACGGCCGTGCAGATCGTCATCAAGGACCGTAAGTGCTCGACGTCGTACATCCAGCGCAAGCTTGCGATCGGCTACAACAAGGCCGCGCGCCTGGTCGAGCAGATGGAGGAGAATGGCCTCGTCAGTCCGGCCAACCATGTCGGCAAGCGCGAGATCCTGGTCCCCGAGCAGCACTAGACTGCCAGCCGTTACGCGATGTCCTGCGCATGCTATCGCCTAGCGCTGGCATACAGGGCAGGGTCTGCCTATATCGACGCTGAGCAGACAGAGGGACCCGACCCATGCACCGCAGAACATTTCTGGCCGCAGTCGCCGCAACGCTGGCAGCCTCACCTGCGCTCGCGGACAAGCTTTCGCTAAACGCTATCTCGCAGTACCTCAACGGCATCCAGACGGCGACGTCAGACTTCACACAGATCAACGACGACGGCTCGCTGTCGACCGGGACGCTTTCGATCAAGCGTCCGGGCCGGATGCGGTTTGACTATAATCCGCCGGAAAAACTGCTTGTGATGGCCGGCGGCGGACAGGTCGGCATTTTCGACGGGAAGTCCAACCTGAAGAAAGCTGAGCGCTATCCGCTTGCCCGGACGCCCCTGAACCTGATTCTTGAGCAGACAGTGGACCTTGCGAAACGAAACATGGTCGTCGGTCACGATTTTGACGGAACCGCGACGGTGGTGACGGCGCAGGATCCCGAGCACCCCGAATACGGGACTATCCAACTCAAGTTCACTGCGGATCCTATCGAGTTGCGCCAATGGATCATCACCGACGGGCAGGGTGCCAGAACGACCGTGGTCCTGGGTCAGTTGGTCGAAAGTCGCGATCTGCCCTCGACCCTGTTCAACATTAGTTACGAGGAAGGGCAGCGGGGCGGCTGAAGCGCTTCGATCCCGACTTGAAGCGCCGAGTGTCCCTGCAGAGGCGACGGCCGGAAGGCACCGAACCAGCGCTTCAGGTTCGAATCGACCGGCTTCAGGCCATCCCGCATGAGCGCAACTGCGCGTCGTAAAGCACCGCACGGTCCGCGACCTCGTCCGATACCCGCAGAAGCCAACCCTTGGCGTTGTGGCTGCCCCGGCGATAGCCGGTGCGGCCCTCGTGATAGGCCAGATACTGATTCTTGGTATCGGCAAGCGAGATTCCGAGGTCTTGCTCGGTTTTCTTGAAGTACCACCCCATGAAGTCTGTCGCGTCGTCTATGCTGTCGCGACGTGCTCTCCGTCCGCCGTACTCTTTCTGATAGTCGTCCCAGGTTCCGTCCAGCGCCTGGCTGTAGCCATAGGCCGAGGATTGCCGTCCCATCGGAATTATTCCCAGCGCGTACTGGTGCGGGGTTCGCGCGTTCCCGATGAATTTCGATTCCTGGTAGATCGTTGCCATCTGGACCGCCACAGGCACGCCCCAGCGTCGCTCGGTCCGTTTCATGGCGCGCAGGTAATGCGGCCGCTGATCAACGATTGAACACGCGTTATCCAGGTTCCGGGGCGCCGCAAAATTGCCACTGCCGCAGGCAGCGACAAACAGGACTAGCACTATGGCGCGAATGGGTCTGCTCATACCTCGTCCGCCTTTTCTGATTTTCAGCGAGAATAGCAAGAAAGCGCTGCCCGGAAAAGCCCCGCAACGCCCTCCGGACGTACTGTCGGACACACCTTCACAGTTTGTTTCCAGGTTGTGCATTTTCAAACGTCGACACGTGGATGTGGACGCCTTAAAAACAAGGTGGGGGTACTGTTATGTTCAAGACGCGTGCAAAATACGCTTTGGGTCAGGTCGTTCGACACCGCAAACATCCATTTCGCGGGGTTGTTTTTGACGTGGATGCCATGTTTTCAAACACCGAGGAGTGGTATCAGGCCATTCCCGAAGAAAGCCGACCGTCAAAAGATCAGCCATTCTATCACCTGCTGGCGGAAAACGACCAAAGCTACTACGTGGCTTATGTGTCGGAGCAGAATCTGGTCGCGGACTACTCCGGCCAGCCCGTGGAGCACCCGGATCTTCCTGAGTTCTTCGGTGACTTCGATGACGGGCATTATCCGCTGCAGGTGCAGTTGAATTGATCGGAATGGTGGACCACCGTGTGGTGGCCCCCTGATTCAGTAGCCGATCGCCAGCCCATCTTTCCTTGGATCTGACGCGCCAATCAGAAGTCCGCGCGCCCGGTCTATAAGGATTGCCTGAGCCCCGCCGATAGGATCGTCGGGCACGACGACGTCGTGTCCAAGGTCCGCCAGGGCTTGCCGCGTGCTGGCCGAGACCCCGCGCTCCACTCTCAGGCGGCCAGATATCGGATCGGCAAAGGCACGTGGAGCATCCAGCGCTTCCTGCGGATCCATGCCGAAATCGGCCATGTTCGACATCACATGTGCATGACCCGTCGCCTGGTACTGTCCTCCCATGACACCGAAGGTCATGTCGACCTGGCCCGACGTCGCGCGCATTGCCGGAATTATGGTATGCATCGGCCTTTTGCCGGGGCCCGCCTCGTTCGGGTGACCGGGTATCAGATTGAACCCGGAACCGCGATTGTGGAACAGAATGCCGAACCTGGAACTGGCGATACCGGAACCAAAGGTTGCGAAGATCGAGTAGATCAGGCTAACGGCCATTCCGTCACGGTCGACCGCCGTGATGAGGATCGTGTCCTTGTGAACATCCTCGGCCAGAGATGCAGGTGCCGCCATGGCGCGATACGGATCGATCAGATCCGCAAGGCGACTGGCGGTTTCTGGGTCGAGCATGTGCTGCAGCCGGGTGACGTGATCGGCGTCGGCCAGAAAGCGGTTTCTGGCATCGTAGGCCAATCGGGTGGCTTCTGCCTGCAGGTGCAGGCGTTCGGTTCCGAAAGGGTCCATGGATGCGATATCGAACCGTGCAAGGATGCCGGCGAGCAGGATTGCCGTCGCGCCTTGCCCGTTTGGCGGGTGCTCGATCAGATCGTGGCCGCGGTACGGTCCCGAGATAGGCTTGTTCCATTCGCACGCCGTGGCAGCGAAATCGTCGGCGGTATGCGAGCCCCCGATAGAAGCGAGGGCCGCCAGCATGTCGTCGGCGACCTCGCCCGTGTAGAAGGCATCGCGACCGTGTCGGGCGACACTCCGGAGCACTTCTGCCTGACCCTTGAGCTGAAAGCGTTCGCCGAAAGCGTATGGTCGGCCGTCCCGAAGGTAGGTCCGCTTGGCCGCCTCGTTCATCGGTGTAAACGGTCCGTTGACATCGAGCGCGACGCGTGGGGCGATAGGCACGCCCTCGTCGAAAGCCCGGATCGCGGGTGCAAGGCATCGCTCGATTCCGACCTTTCCGAAGCGTTCGGACAATCGGCAGAGTGCGTCGATGGCGCCTGGAACGGTGATTGATGCGGGGTGGCCCGGCTCGATCCTGGCGAGGCCCTCGGCCCGAAGCGCTTCTGCCGACAGGCCAGCGGGCGCGCGCCCGGACCCGTTCAGCGCGACAACCTCGTCGCTGCCGGCCGGTTTCACAAGTGCGAAGCAATCGCCACCAATTCCCGTCATTTGTGGCTCGCAGACCCCGAGAATGACGGCCCCCGCGATGGCGGCATCGGCAGCGTTCCCCCCGCCGCGAAGGACGGCCAGCGCCTCTGCTGCGGCAAGCGGATGGGATGTCGCAACCATACCAGTCGTCGACAGGACCGGAGAGCGGCCGGGCAGGTGAAAGTCACGCATAGGGTAGGATCCTCTTGATCACGCCAAACCCTAGCGTTCGATCACCGGAACGCAATCGTCCTTTTCGAGTGGGAGTTTGCCAATTTCAGCGGGGGGATGGACCTCGGCATCGCGTTCAGGGTGGGGGCTGTAAACAAGCGCGATGCCGAGGGAAGCTTTGACAGCTATTCTTGCGGCATGACTCCCGAGCGGGGCAGCAATGCGATGTCTTTGCGGCAATTCCGGGGCATTGTTGTCAAACTTTGGACAATATTGGGAGTCCATGAAAACTGGTGCAGATTTCGGATTCTCGGGCCATGTTCCGCCGATATGGAAGACCCGATGCGGAAGGGAACGTCAGCTTTCCGATTCCCTGCTGCCGATCGCGAGTCGGAAGATCAAGAAGTTCTCCCCGTCGCGACGATCGTAGACCAGGTCTCTGACAAGTTCACGGATAAGATACCAGCCATAGCCGCCTTCCGGCATCGGATCGTGCTCGTATTCGGCCATAGGGTGATTGCCGATTGGCGCGCGACCACTCGGCATCGGTCGGCCACGGTCCCGGACTTCGACGACAAGCCCGGTCGGACGCAGCCGAAGGGAGAGGGTGATGTCGCCGGGGTCGCCCTGAGGATAGGCATGTTCGACAATGTTGTTCAGCGCTTCCGCCAGAACAATCTCGATCGTTCCCATTTCGCCGGCAGTGAGACCGTGAGGTTCCAGGATATCCATTGCCTCGTGGATGGCACGTCGAACCCAGCGAAACGTGGCCTTGAAAGTCTTCTGGGAGATCATGCCATTTGGCAGGGTCTCCGCTGAAGACGCTGCCCGGCCAAGCGCGGCTTCATGAGGCATGTACAGTGTCCTGAAGAGCCGTCTCGGCACTGTCATATATGCGAAAGACCCGGTCCATGCGCGTGATCCGGAAGACCTTGTCGACCGTCGGGGTCAATCCGGCGAGGTCCAGCTGTCTGTCGCGGCCAAGCTGCTTCATTGATCCGACGACGGCACCCAAACCGCTTGAGTCGAGAAATTCGACCTTTCCCAGATCGAGCACGACCCGCTTGGCTGGATGCTGGGTCAGTTCAAGCATTCTGTCCTTGAAGCGCACAGCCACTGCTGCGTCGATCCTGCGATCCTCGACCACAACGATAAGGGTAGTTCCTATCTGCGACGCTGTCATCTGCATCTGAATACTCCAACTCGATCCACCTGATCCGAAGCTAGTTCCGAGGCGTTACCAATCGGTAAGTGTCGAGTTGCTCAAGCGCTTCGAATTGTCCGCATCGCTCCGGGCTTGCGCTCGGGCGAGAAGCCTGCTGGAAAGGGTACCGTCCCGCGCCCCAGGAAATGACGTTCATGCAGATGCCCTACACAGAACTGGCCGAACGTATCCGGGCGCTGACGGAAAGCGAGACCGACGTCGTCGCGTTGATGGCCACCGTCGCCTGCGAGGTTCACCACGCCGACGATCGTTTCGACTGGACCGGCTTCTATCGGGTCGTCGCGCCGCGCCTTCTGAAGATCGGCCCCTATCAGGGCGGGCACGGATGCCTGACCATTCCGTTCGACAAGGGTGTCTGCGGTGCTGCAGCCCGAACCGGAACTGTGCAGATTGTCGCTGACGTCGAGGCGTTTCCCGGCCATATCGCCTGTTCGTCCTCGACGCGTTCCGAACTTGTCGTGCCGGTCCGCGACAGCTCGGGAAGCCTCATCGGCGTCTTCGACATCGACAGTGACCAGGTAGGTGCCTTCAATGACACCGACGCCACTGCGCTTGGCGGAATACTTGATGACATCTTCGGATCGAGGGCACTCACATGAAGGGAAGTTGCCTTTGCGGCGCCGTGACGTTCGGCCTCGCGGCAGAACCGGGTGGTTTGTCCGTCTGTCACTGCACCCAGTGCCGAAAGCAATCGGGCCATCTTTGGGCGTCCGGATTCGTGGACGACGCCGACCTGAAGATCGAGGGCGAGGTTCGGTGGTACGTCTCTTCCGCGAAGGTGCGGCGGGGGTTCTGTCCGGTTTGCGGGTCCTTTCTGTTCTGGAAGAATTCGGACGATACCCACACTTCATTCGCGCTGGGTGCAATAGATGGGCCGACCGGGCTGACGTTGAAGAAGCATATCTTCACAGCGGACGCGGGTGATTACTATGTGATTGACGATCGGCTACCCCGGTCGTGAGTGACAGCTACGATCCGCCCGACCTGCCGCTGGAAGTTCTGTACGCCGATCATCATGTACTGGTGGTGGTCAAGCCGCAGGGTCTGCTGTCCGTACCCGGCAAGGGCGAGCATCTGGCAGATTGTCTTCTTGCGCGCGTTCAGTTTGCCTATCCGAATGCGCTGCTGGTCCACCGGCTCGACCGGGATACCTCGGGCGTCATGGTCTTTGCGCTGACCCCGCACGCGCAGCGGCACTTGGGGCTGCAATTCGAGAAGCGGCGGATCAAGAAGACCTATGTCGCAAGGGTCCAAGGCCGGATCGCTCAGGAAGCGGGAACCGTGGATCTGCCTCTGATCGTCGACTGGCCGAACCGACCCTTGCAGATGGTCGACTTCGAAAGGGGTCGTCCTGCAATCACCGAATGGCGCGTGATGGAAACGTCCGACGACGAGACGCGGGTCAGGCTTTATCCGCAGACCGGACGGTCGCATCAGTTGCGGGTCCACATGAAGGAGATCGGCCATCCGATCCTGGGCGATCCCTTCTACGCGACGGGTCCTGCCAGGGATTTTCCGCGTCTGATGCTACATTCGGAAAGCCTGCGGTTTCGTCATCCCGATGGTGGTGGCGGAATGTCCTTTTCAGCCAGAACGCCCTTCTGACAAGCAGGATTCAGGCGAGGAACGTCCGTATCGCAACCAGTTCTTCCTGCTGGATCTCGTGGCCGCCTTCGTGCCAGTGCACGGCTAGGTCTGCGCCTTGAGAGCGCAGATAGGCCGCCAGGTCCTCGGTCAGCGAAGCAGGGCAGATCGGATCGTGGCGGCCGGCGGTGATCAGGATGCGGCGACCGTCGAGGCCTGCCTGCGGATCGGGTCGCCACGGGATCAGCGGGTGGATCAGGATCAGATCATCGAACAGTTCGGGTGCATCGAAGGCGACCGAGGCAAGGATGTTCGCGCCATTCGAATAGCCAAGCGCAATCACCCGGTCGGCGCCAGCGGCCTCCTTTTCGGCGGTCAGAAATGCTGACAGCGCCTTTGTCCGCGTCCGCAGGTCTTCCATGTCGTAGACCCCTTCCCCGGTTCGCCGAAAATACCGGTTCATCCCTGCTTCCGATACGTCACCCCTCGGAGAAACGACCGTTGCTCCGGGAATCAGCTGACTGGCGAGACCGTGGAACTGGAACTCGTCCCCGCCGGTTCCATGGAGCGTGAAGACAAGGGGCGCATTGCCGGTGCCCGGTGTGCGTGCAGCCTCGTAAGTCATGCGATCGGCTCCAGGCGTCTTTCTAGAGCACCCCGAAGATGCGCGTGCTGACTTGGCAGTTTGAGGGCTTCGCCGAGATGTGCGGTGTCTTCATCCACGTCGAAGCCCGGTTCGTTGGTGGCGACCTCGAACAAGACTCCTCCGGGCGTGCGGAAGTAGATCGCCCAGAAATAGTCACGGTCGATCACGGGCGTGACCTGGTATCCTGTGTCCAAGAGGGCTTCGCGCACCTCTAGTTGCCGAGCGCGGTTCTCGACCGCGAATGCAATGTGGTGAACGCCTCCCGCGCCTTGGGCCGCCCAGCCGGTCGTCGGCAAAGTTTCGATGTCGATCACGTTGGCCGTATCGCCGTCCGCGATAGCATATCGCGTGATGTTGTCCTTCCGGTCGGTCTCTTCATAGCCCATGAAGGTCAGGAGCTCGGCCGTTGCACCGGCATCGCGCAACCGCATGTCCGCCGAGTGAAAGCCACGTATCGCCATGTCTGCGGACACGCCGTTCCCTGTCCAGGGCGCGCGCTCATCGTCGGTTTCGACCAGTGCGAAGGCGTCTCCGTCGGGTCCGTTGAAAAGCAGGCGGGACTCGCCGAAGCGTGCGTCGGTCCGAATGTCGGTCACGTCCCGCCCACCCAGACGGTCGGCCCAGGCTACGAGGCTGCCTCTGGGGACAGCGAAAGAGGTTCGTCCGACCTCGCCGGTACCCGGCCGGCCCCGTGCCGCCTGGGGGAAAGGAAAGTAGGTCATGACCGAACCGGGCGTGCCGAATTCGTCGCCGTAGTAGAGATGGTAGACATCCGGTGCATCGAAGTTCACCGTTTTCTTCACGCGCCGCAGACCGAGGGTGTCAGTGAAGAAGGTGTTGTTGCCCGACGCCGACGAGGCCATCGAGGTCACGTGGTGCAGGCCTTTGATCTGGGTAAGCATCGTCATCTCCGGTTGGTATCTGTCGGGTATTATCTGGGCCCGGAATTATCCACGTAAACTGGCGAAAATGCGCAACTTCTGATCATTTTTGCACATGAGATTTTTTACCAGTTCGTCACCTTGTTGTCATGCGCACGATACCGGAACCCAGTCTCTCTTGGAGCGCGCGGCCCTTTGGGCGGCGACGCAATTCAATTCCTGGGGAGATATCCATGAAAGACATCGAGAAGACGGACCTGAGCTGGGACGAGTGGGATGAACTGCACAATCCTCGTCCGGCCGAACAGGGCTTTGACCGCGTGGTAGAGGCCGCGCTTTCACGACGCGGCTTCCTGAGCGGCGTCCTCGCTTTCGGTTCCGGAGCCGCAGTTATGGGTGCGGGGACAATCTTGTCTTCAACATCGGCAGAAGCCATGGCAGCGCGTTTTGCTTTTGCGGGCATCCCCATAGCAACCGATGGAACGATTCATGTTCCCGCCGGCTATCGGTGGGCACCCCTGGTGCGCTGGGGGGATCCCCTCTTCTCGGACGCACCCGCCTTCAGCAACGAATCCGCTATTCCCGCTTCCGGTGCCGACCGTGTCTTCGGTGAGAACATCGACGGGATGGAGCTTTTCGATATCGCCGGACACGAAGTGATCGCGGTCAACCATGAGTACGTCAACCCGGAGATCAACTTACCACAGAGCGCGGACGCTGTGCCTGTCAGCGCCGACGAGGTAGACATTCTACAAAAACTTCAGGGCGTTGCGGTCTTCGAGGTGGCGCGAGCGGATGCCGGGTGGGAAGTTGTTGTGGATTCGCCTTACAACCGGCGCATCACGCATCAGACCCCGATGCGAATCTCGGGTCCGGCCGCGGGCCACGACCTTCTGAAAACCGATCTCGATCCGCAAGGTACCCAGGTTCTTGGAACGCTGAACAATTGCGGTTCCGGCAAGACACCCTGGGGCACCTACCTGA
>CAZRNL010000040.1:0-7075 GCA_964601395.1 uncultured Silicimonas sp.
AAATGGCCTGCACGCCGGGCAGGATTTCGGTGTCCCCGTCAAACAGAGTGACACTGTCGGTGATCACCTCCAACCGGCGGGCGGCACCGATGGCAAAGGCCGCGCGCGCTTCGCCAATCGCGTTTACAGTGTCGGGGTCAGTCCAATAGTCCCATTCTGCGCGGCCCATATGCACAGTTGCATTGGGCAGGAAGGGTTCGTCGAAATCGTCCAGCACGCCCCAGATGTGATCCGGGTGTCCATGGGTGAAGACAACGTCGGTCACGTCCTCGGGCGAAAGGTCGATGGCCGCGAGACTGTCCACGATCCGGCCGGCGGAGGACATGAAATTGTGTCCCGACCCTGCGTCGAACAAGACGGTCCGGTCGCCCTCGCGGTAGAGAGCGAGATTGCAGGGAGGCTCGAACGTATCGCCGGTCAGGCCCGAGATACTGCGGGCAAGGGCGTGGTCGGCCTCGGGCAGAGCGTCGAGCAGGAAGCTCGCGGGCATCACGAGATTGCCATCACTGACAGTGATTAGAGTGCCGTTGCCGACGGAGATCTGAGCGATGGTGCGGCTTGCCACAAGCGAAAGGGCGGCACCGACGCCGAAAGCTCTGCGGGTCAGATGCATGACCTGTCCTTCGTTTAAATTCACTAAATCGAATATGATAGTGATTTTGTCGGATGGCAAGAACATTGTGCGCGCAAGGTGCCGGTTCCAGGTCTGCGCGCCGGTTCGGAGCGGGCGCAGATTGGTGTTGCAATCAATTAGAAATGTCACCCGGTCTGCAAAGCAGAAATGTCTCTAGGCGCATAAACAGACTGTTCTGCGACGTGCGGAAGAAAGCCACCCTATTTCCTGCCACGTTCCCACGTTCGCTTTGCTGACCTTGCCTAGATGGTGTGAGTGATTGGAAATGTCCCACTTTATCGGTGAGTGGAGCAAAGCCTGACAGGGCGGAGACCTCAGATATCGCAGCCCTGGCTGGCTTTGCGGGCCTCCTTGGCGCGGCGTGCGGCGAGAGAGTTCCAGCCGTCATTGCGGCGGCCGGTTGGTTCGTAACGGGAGCGCTGCTTGCCTGCGCGGCGTTTCTTCGGCGGGGTCTTGTCTTGCTCGACCTTGATGTACTCCAGCACGGCGCTCAGATGCTTGTTCTCGGTGATCGCCGCATGGGTGACACGCTGGTCCTTGTCGAAGACGGAGTAGGGGAGTGCGACACCCTTCCAACGGAACTCCAAGCGTCCGTTCGGGTACTCATAGCTGTCGACATATTTGCCGGGCAGGCCGCGCGTGATCTCGGTCTCTTCAAGGATGATCCGCTGGCGGTCGTAGGAGAAGGCAAGCTGGTTGCCCACGTAGCGCTCATCGCGCCAGCACAGTACGTCAGCAAGCCGATCCGGCTCGGTATTGAGGGGCCGGTGCAGATTGTCCGAGCGGCGCGGGACCTTGGCGAACTTGGCGTTGTAGCGGTCCATGAAGGCCGGAAGGAAGGCATTGGCCGCTGCCATGTCCGAGATGCCTGCCAGGCGCAGTTCCTTCACCAGCCGATCCTGCAGCGTCCGGTTCGCGCGCTCGACGCGACCCTTGGCTTGAGAGCTGTTCGCGCACAGGATCTCAATGTTCAACTCGTTCAAAGCACGGCCAAACTGGGTCATTCCATGGCCTGACTTCGCTGCCTCGCTTGAGACGCGGAACACCGAATGCTTGTCACTGTAGAACGCAACGGGGCGTCCATGTTCATGCAGATAAGCCTCCAGCGCGCCGAAGTAGCTGAAGGTGCTCTCTGATTTGACAAACTCCAGATGCATCAACGTACTGGTCGCATCGTCGATGAAAACGAGCAGGGTGCAGGCCGGCCCGCGATCCTCAAACCAGTGATGGTCCGAGCCGTCGATCTGGATCAGCTCGCCAAAGCATTCCCGGCGTAAGCGTGGCTGGTGAAACGTCCGGCGTTGTTTGCGGGACAACCAAATCCCCGCATCCTGCATCCATTTGCGCAGGGTCTCGCGCGACACCTTGAGCCCGTGGTCTTCCTCGAGCTTCTCGGCCGCAAAGGTCGGCCCGAAGTCGATGTAGTTCTCCCGGACGAACGTGACCGCAAACTCCCGAACCGCCGGGTCGATCCGATTGTTCGATGCCCGACCGCGCGCCTTGTGTCGGATCGCTGCCAGACCGTCTGACTGAAACCTCTTCAGAAGCCTGTGAACCTGCCTGCGGCTCAATCCCAAAACATTCGCCGCGTTCGTGGCCGTCATCCGGCCTTGGCTAACCTGGCTCAACACCTCAACGCGGTTCAACTCGCGCTCGCTCATCAAAACCCATCCCATGCCCACACTCTCTGCCTGTTCTCATTGGGGCAGAGTGTGACACTTCTACTTTGCAGATGTGGGACACTTTAACTTTGCGCGTACAATTGGGTATCGCATAACATGAATTATGTTAAGCCGGAACGGTTTCCATCAGCTCCTTCCAGCGGTGGCACGACACTTCGTGCCCGGAACCGTCGGCCTCAAGTTCGGGCTCGACTGTCTTGCAGACGTCGATTGCATGAGGGCAGCGGGTGTGAAACTTGCAGCCTGGCGGCTGGTTCGTGGGCGATGGGATCTCTCCGATCAGCTTTTGCGCCGTGCCTCGGACATCGGGGTCAAGCGAAGGTATCGCCGAAAACAGGGCCTTGGTGTAGGGATGGCGCCGTGCTGCGAACAGCTTGCGCGTCGGCGCGGTCTCGACCAGACGGCCCAGGTACATCACCGCGACATGGTCGCAGGTATGCGCCACCACGCTCAGATCATGGCTGATGAAGAGGAACGTCAGACCAAGGTCCTTCTGCAACTGCTTCAGCAGGTTCAGCACGTCGGCCTGAATCGACACGTCCAGCGCCGCGACGCTTTCATCCGCCACCACGAACTTGGGATCGCTGACCAAAGCGCGCGCGATCGAGATGCGCTGCCGCTGACCGCCCGAGAAGGCGTGCGGAAAGCGCCGGAGGTGCTCGAGGTTCAGCCGGCACTTGGCGGCAATCTCGCGGACGCGGGCATCCGTTGCCTCGCGCCCCTTCGTCAAGCCCATGACCTCCAGCGGCTCTGCGATGATGTCGCGCACCGTCATCCGGGGTGACAACGCTGCGTAAGGGTCCTGGAAGATCAGTTGCGCGCGTTTGCGATAGTCCTTGAGCTGCGGCCCCTGAAGCGTGGTCAGGTCGTAGTCCACCTCGCCATCGGTGAACCGCGCCGTACCTCCCGAAATCGGAACCGCCTTCAGCAAAGCCCGGCCCAAAGTCGTCTTGCCAGAGCCCGACTCGCCCACAAGTCCGAAGAAACTGCCCTTCTCGATATGGATCGAGACGTTATCTACCGCCTTCAGCATGAACTTGCTGAAAAGGCCCTTGCCGATGGGAAACCCGACCGACAGGTTCTCGGCGCGGATCAGGACATCGTCATTCATACCTCTGCCTTTCCGTAGATATGGCAGGCGACCTTGTGGCTCGCGTCGATCATCACGTCTTCAGGCAACCGGTTCATGCATTCGTTTCCGACAATCTGGCTGCACCGTGTGTTGAAGACGCAACCCGAGGGACGCTCCAGCGGCGACGGGATGTCACCCGGCACTGGGGTCAGCGGCGCATCGAGGTCCTCGAGCTTGGGCAACGCCGCCAGAAGGCCCTGAGTATAGGGATGCTTGGGGTTCCGGATCACTTCACGCACCGGACCTTCCTCGATCACGCGTCCCAGGTACATCACGCTGACCTTGTCGGCGGTCTGCGCCACAACGCCAAGATCGTGGGTGATGAAGATGATGCCCATGTGGAACTCGCGCACGAGATCCTTCATCAGGTCGATCACCTGCGCCTGAATCGTGACGTCCAGCGCGGTCGTCGGCTCGTCAGCGATCAGAAGCTTGGGCTTGGTCGAGAGCGCCATTGCGATCATCGCGCGCTGGCGCATACCTCCCGACAGCTCGAACGCGTACTGGTCGAAACGCTTCGACGGATCCGAAATGCCGACCCGATCCAGCATTTCAACCGAGATCTCTTTCGCCCGATTCTTCGACATATCGGAGTGCAGCATCAGCTGCTCGACCATCTGCTTGCCGATGGTAATTGCAGGCGCGAAGGACGCCATAGGTTCCTGGAAGATCATCGAGATCGCCCCACCGCGGACCACCTTCAATTCGGACGGCCGCTTCAGAGACAGCACGTCGACAGGGCCGGTCTCGGTGTGAAGCGTGATCTTCGATTCCGGCGTATAGACCGCGTTCCGTGCGTTCAGGTGCATGAGCGACTTGGCTGTCACCGACTTGCCGGATCCGCTTTCCCCGACCAGCCCCATCACCTGGCCCTTGTCCAGGCGGAAGGAAACATTGTCGACCGCCGTGATAAGTCCCTCGTCGGTACGGAACTTGAGCGTCAGGTTGCGGACGTCGATCAGCGCGCTCATTTGTGCGTATCCGAGTATGGATCGGCCGCGTCGCGCAACCCGTCGCCGACAAAGACGAAGGCCATGACAAGGGCGATGAAGAACAGCACGGGGATGAAATACCAGGGATAGTTCAACATCACGTCGGCACTGGTCGCCTTCTGAAGCATGACGCCAAGGGACGAAACGGGATCCTTCAGACCAAGGCCGATGAACGAGAGCGCCGTTTCCGACAACACCATGTAGGGGAAGGAAATCACCAGATCGACTATGATGTAACTGGTGAAGGACGGCAGAAGGTGCTTGCGGATCACATGCGCCCCCGACGCTCCGGAAAGCTGAGCCGCCAGTACGTATTCCTGATTGCGTTCGGTCAGCAGATGCGTGCGCACCCGTCGCGCCAGCGTCGGCCAGCCGATCAGGCCAAGGATCAGCGAGATATAGAAGAACCGTTCCTCGGAACTCAGCTCTGGCGGCATGAAGGCCGCGACCGCCATGAACAGCGGGATCGCGGGCACCGTTCGGACCGCGTCGGTGATCATCTGGATCACGCTGTCCAGCCAGCCTCCATAATAGCCGGACACCCCTCCTATGATGAGGGCGAGGAAGAAGGCGATGAAGACACCGATGGTGCCCACCTGAAGCGAGGTCCATATCGCGTGCAGGGTGCGGCTGAAGATGTCCTGCCCGTCCTCGTCGGTGCCGAACAGGTGGATCTTGCCCTCGTCCACGCCGAACAGATGCAGGTTGCCGGGAATGAAGCCGAACAGCTTGTAACGGTCACCCGTGACGAAAAGCTGAACATACTGCCGCTCTTCCGTATTGACCTTGGTGACCCAGCGGAAATTGGTGGCAATGGAGCGTTCGCGCTCGACCGGATGGATGAAGGGCCGGAGCGAGCAGCCGTTCCCGTCGCAGAACCGGGGGATCTGCGGTGCGCCGTTCAGATAATCCTTGTTTCGCCCCGCGATGGTCGGATCGTAGGGCGACAGGAACGGCGCGAAGATCCCCGAGAGGATCATGGCCACCAGAACCATTGCCGCAATCAGCGCGGCCTTTTGTTTCTTGAACCGCGCCCAGATCAACTGCCGCTGCGAAGCGGTGAAATAGGCTTCTTTCGCCCGCCGCGCGACGGCATCCTCTGTCTCGACAATGGACACATGAGGGCCGGTTGTCGTGGCGAGGTTCGGATCTGTGGAATTCGGTGCGTCGCTCATGGGTTTATCGAATGATGCTTTTGCGGACGCGCGGGTCGATGACCGCAAGCAGCACGTCGGTGAAGAAGTTGAGCGCCACGATGGACGCGGTGAGAAGAAATATGATTGCGCCCGCAAGCTGCTGGTCGTTCGACCGCGCCAGCGCCTCGATCAGCAGTGCGCCGGCATCCGTCAGCGTCAGGATCAGCGCAACGATCGGCAACTCGTTGAAGATGCGGTTCAGGTCGAAGCCCAGGCTGTTGACGATCGGCCCCAGCGCGTGGCGCGCCGGATAGTTCCAGAGAAGTTTGCGTCCATGGACACCGCGCGCCGCGGCGGCGGTGACGTAAAGCTTGCCGATCTCGTCGGACATCAGCGCGCGCACTGTCTGAAGCGCGAAGGCGGTTGCCCACCAGCCCAGGATGAAGATCGGCAGCCAGGTATGTTTCAGAAGATCCACGACCTTGGCCCAGGTCCAGGGCGCATTTCGGAACTCGGACGAGAAAAGCCCGGTCAGTGTGTCTCCGAACCAGACGGTGGAAAACAGCATGATCATCAGGGCCAGAAGGAAGTTGGGCATCGCCAGTCCGAGGTAGCTGAAGATGCGAAGCGTATTGTTCAGCGTGGCATTGTTGGATGCAACTGCGATGATGCCGACCGGAATCGCGATGGTATAGGCCAGCGCCAGCGACGACAGGCAGATCGCGAGCGACAGCCAGAACTTGTCGCCCAAGAGACGGGCGATGTTGACACGCAGGATGCAGCTGTCCCCGAACTCACCCTGGAACGCGCCGACGATCCACGTTCCCCATCGTTGCATGAAGGGCTGATCCAGACCCAGGCGCCGCCTCTCGGCTTCGATATCGGCTACCGAGATACCCGAGCCCTGAGTGTTCTTGAAGGCCAGGTAGCGCTCGGCGCAGTCGCCCGGCACCAGCTCCATCAACGAGAACACCACCAGTGAGACGATGGTCAGCGTTATAAGGGCCATGACCGCGCGTGTCGCCACGAAGCGAGCGAAGTTCAGCATGCCGTCTTCCCGTTCGCGCCCTCTTTTTCACCGAAGGCGTCGTTCCCTGTTTGCACCGCGGGCAGGCGTCCCGCCCGCGGCAATCGCTTCAGACCTACTTGGCCTACTGGTCCAACCACCACTGCGAGGCGCGGTAGGGGTAGGTCCGGTAGTACTCGTAGGACGCCGTCTTGAACTCGGGCACGTTCTTCAGAGCGTTCCGGTTGTAGATCGGGTCCGGCGTCAGGGCCGTACCGATGAACAGAAGGTTGCCCGTCATGTTCTCGACCATCCGAGCACCCAGCGCCGCGGCTTCGTCCGAACCTGGTACAGCCGACTGGAAGGCGTTGACGTCCGCGATCAGTTGCTTGACGAACTCCGGCGGCTCGACGCCGGCGGCGCCGTCCGACTCGTACCATTCGCCCCAGAGAAGTGCGGCACGGTGGCCAAAGTAGTTCTCGAACGGCGGCAC
>CAZRNL010000040.1:7085-14567 GCA_964601395.1 uncultured Silicimonas sp.
CGAGGATGATGCCCAAAGGCTGGCCCTTCTCCCAGAGACCGACATCAAGCTGGTTCGAGGACTGCGACGAACGGTATTCATCCGGCGTCACTTCCTTGACCGCCGTCTGCACGCCGACTTCGGACCAGTACTGGCCGACAAGCTCGACGACCTGTCCGGCGATGCCCTGGGTCGCGAACTGCATGTTCAGCGTCAGCGCCGCTCCGCCCGGCAAGTCGCGCCAGCCGTCGCCGTTCTGGTCGACCAGCCCGACCTCGTCCAGAAGCGTCTTCGCACGCTCGGGATCGTACTCGATGGCGAAGGTCTTCCACTTGGGATCGACGAAATCCGGCACCGGCGAGAAGCCGGTATACTGCTGGATGGTGCCCTGACCAAAATAGGCCACTTCATTAAGTTCTTCGCGGTTGATGGCGATCGACATCGCCTCGCGGAAGCGCAGGTCGCCGAACACTTCGCGCTTGGCCATGTCTTCGCTGGTCACGTTGAACGAGAACGTGTGCATCGCGATCTTGGGCTGAAGCTGTACCCGGTAATCGGACTTTTCCTGATTCTCGAGCAGGATCGGAGCCGAGGAGAGCTGAAGCGACTGCGATTTGTAGTCGACCTCGCCATTGACGAGTTTCAGAAGGCGCACTTCGTTGTCGTTGATATAAGTCTCGTCCTGGGTCGAGATATACGGCAACTGCTGACCCGTCGTATCGACCTGGAAGAAGTATGGGTTGGCAACGAAGTAGCGGCCTTCGGTCGTGTCGCGGATGACGATGTGCGACTCGAGCGTCGGCATTGAGTGCTTCGGCAGGCCGCCCACGATCTCGGGGCGCGACAGCATCGGCGTAGGCGTGTCGGTCCAGTCCGAGTTGCCCCAGTAGGCCAGGATCGCGTCATAGCCGTTCTCGAAGCCGAGGCCCTGAGCGTAGCTGTCCGCATCCGCGTTGATGTCGGGATGGAACTGGCCAAGGAAATGCATCGGCTGGAAGCCTTGGCCGAAGTGCGTGGCAAAGTGCGCGAGAAGACCGGGCTTGGGCGCCGGCAGGTTGAAGATCACGGTAGTCGGATCGGGCGCATCGACCGTCATCCGCTCGCCGCCCACGGTCACGTAATCCTTGGGAGTCTCGAAGATTTTCGGGTCCAGTGCAAGATTGTCGTACCAGAACTTCACGTCCGCACTGGTGAATGGAGCGCCGTCGGACCACTTGTGGCCTTCGCGCAGCGTGAAGGTCAGCTGGGTGTATTCGTCATTCCACGTCCAAGATTTGGCGATATGCGGCACGATCGTCTGCAGATCGTCCGAGTACCGCACGAGGTTGACGTGACGCGTCGAAAGGAAGTCGGACGTCCCGGCTTCCGTGGCGTTCGACAGCGCGCGGAATTCGCCGCCATGGCGTCCGACCGACTCGTATGGCACGACGACAAGCGGTTCGGCGGGCAGACGCTCGGCCAGAGGTGGCAACTCGGGGTTGCCCACGATCTGAGCATTCAGATCTCCGATCTCGGGATTCTCCGAGAACTCCATGCTGCACCCGGCCGCGTCCTGAAACTCGGCAAGGTCGTATTGCTGCGGGAAGGCGCCGGCGGCGACCCCCTGCATGTCTGCCATGGTGACTGCGGGGCATGCGGCAAGTGCCATGCCCGGTATCGCCAGAATGGCTGCACCTGAAAGAAGTATCCGTTTCATCTTCGCTCCTGTTGGTTGGTTTTCTGCGGCGGGATCATGTCCCGCTTCTTTGGCGTTCGCACGTTGTCGAGAAAGGCTAAGCCCTGTGCAGGATTGGCATAGGTCCAGCGAAGCGACCCTCATAAGGCCACACTGCACGCATACCTCTGCGATCCAGATCTATTCCCCCTCTCCTTCCCGGTGGCAGCCGGTGCCAAAATCGCCCGCAGATCACTGACGCCCACAGGTAACAGCAGCATGACACAACCTGCCAAGTCAATTGACATGCTATTCGGGCCCGGTTTTCACGCCCCCGTCAACCACCATCGTTCGCGCGAAGCTGCCTTCGGGATTAACCATCCGATGGCAAAGCATCTGACGCGACAAATCAAGACATGTTGCCTGCGAGCTTGGCAGTCTCGAAATATCCCTGGTTTCACCAGCCCCTCCCATGTCGTAAAGGACCTGAGGCAGACCTCCGGCGAAGTGAACAAGGCGGTGCGTGTCGGTGCGAAGGACGCACAGGTTCGCCTCGTCGGTTGCGAGCCCAAGCGCCCGTTGCAGTTTGGTCGGGTGAACCGGGTCGCCGAAATCATGCTCCGAGAAACTGACGGCCTTGCCGCCCCGTCCCGTCTCGATCAGGGACCGCAGACTGATTCCGTCCATCGAGTGCGGCACGGGACAGCCGGCCAGGTCGAGTATCGTCGGGGCGACATCCACCGATTCCGTCATCGCCTCCATCACCCGCGCGCCCTGCCCCGGCACGCGGATCATCAGCGGGACATGGAACGCAGCATCGTGGATCGTTCCCTTCCCCCATGTATCGAAGTCTCCCAACATCTCGCCGTGGTCGGAGGTCACGATCAGAACCGTGTCGTCCCAGCGACCTGTTTCCTTCAACCAGCCGACAATTCTGCCGATATGGTGATCGACCTCGGCAGCCAATCCTAGATAAAGCGCCCGAAGCTGTTGGACCGTGTCCGGCGACGCATCGAGATCCGGAAACCCTTCCACGGTATCGGCAGCCGGCCGAACCCTCCGAAGAGCCTCGACATACGGATGCGGCAAGTTGTCCTCCGCCAGAAGCGGCGGCGGCACATCGGCAGGGTCGTACATCGCATTATAAGGCGCCGGCGCCACAAAAGGAGGATGCGGCCTGATGTAGGTCAGCATCGCGAACCAGCCCTGCACCTCGCCCGACATTCGCCCAAGGAAGCGGTCGGTCAGGAAGGCAGTATCGCTGTCTTCCGCCCGATAGCGCGCAGGCGCGTCGATCCGGTCACCATCGGGACGGTAAAGGTCCATGCCCTCCGGCACATCGTAGCCTTTGGCTCGCAGATGATCGCGCCATGCCGTGTCGTCGGTTTCCTGCCGCATCCGGATGACTTCAGTGAAGCCCGGCATCAATTCCTCGTAGGAGGTCAGGCGGGGATCGTCAGGTTCCAGGATTCGGGGATCGTGCGTGGTATCGGTGTATCCGAACAAAAGCGGATCGTACCCGGCCGCCCGCATCTCGCGCGGAAGATTGGGCGTATCATGGCGCAGCGGCGTCCCGTTCCGAACCGCTCGGTGGTTCATCGCGTATTGCCCGGTCAACAGTGAAACGCGTGACGGACCACAGGGCGTGACGACAGAGTAGTGGCGGCGGAAGACGGCGCATTCTGCCGACAGCGCGGCAAGGTTCCGAAGGTTCGCTGTTGCCGCCAGCCTTCCGTCCAGAAGGTCGGCGCGAAACTGGTCGATCACGATCAGAAGGAAGTTCGGTCGGTCGGTCATGGAATCCCCGGTGGTGCTACGCGCAAGTTCGAGAGGCTTCCGGCGCTTATGTCAACGCCTTCACGAATGACCGGATCACCGGCACATCCCGGCGAGCCCGGAGCGAGACCAGCGTTTCGGTCATGCCCAGATCGACGCCCCCAAGCGCCACCTTGCGCAGCCGGGGATCGTTTCCGAATTCGGCTTCGGAAACGAAACCAAGTCCCGCACCCGAAGCAACGACCTCGCGCATGGCCTCCCGTCCTTCGACCTCGATCACTGCCGACAGCGACATGCCGAGTTCGAGAGCGGTCTGTTCCAGCCTGGCGCGGGTGCGAGACCCCGGCTCACGCATGATGAGCGGCCAGCGCGGCAGATCGCGAAAGCCGATTTCCACAGGTTCGCCCGGAATCAGACCATGGGCGGCGATGGCGACAATCGGGGTCTGCCCGAGTTCCACCTGATCGAGATCGGAAGCTGACCCGACGTTGCCGACGACGCCGATCTCGGCATCATAGTTCCGAAGCCGCGCCAGGACTTCGTCAGTGTTCCCGGTCCAGAGCGAAAGAGCCACGCCCGGATGCGCCACCCGGAAGCGTCCGATGGCGGCAGTGATGTGAATAGCAGAATCCGCGACGATGCGCAGTCGTCCGGTGACTGCAGCACGGCTCTGGTCGAGATAGGCGGCGATCCCATCCTCGACCTCGAAGAACGACTTGGTCAGCCGGAACAGCCCCTCGCCGGCTTCGGTCAAAGACACCTGGCGCGCCGCACGATGGAACAGTAGCACGTCGTGCGCTTCCTCCAGCCGCCGCACCTGGTCCGATATCGCGGGCTGAGTCTGGTGCAGGGCGTCTGCGGCGCGAGAAAACCCGCCGCTGAGGGCGACATGGTGGAAGGCGCGAAGCTGGGCATATCGCATCTGATCGGTTCCGCTGTTCCTCTGATATCTGTATATCGTAAAAATTTATGGTTAGATAGAAAAGAAAGATTTTACATATGACTTGGCGTCACGCAGATTTCGCACAGATCTTGCAGGGTAACGCCATGACCAACGCCTTTCCGGACCCCAGGATGGGGGAACCATATCTTCTGACCCCCGGCCCCCTGACCACCGCCTTCGAGGTGAAACAGGCCATGCTGACCGACTGGGGCAGTTGGGACGACGATTTCCGCGCCATGACGCGCGGGCTCCGGCAAAGGCTTCTGGGTCTGATCGGCCCCGGAGCCAGCGCGTACGACTGCGTACCGATCCAGGGATCGGGCAGTTATTGCGTCGAAGCGATGCTGGGCTCGTTCGTCCCGAGGGACGGCAAAGTTCTGGTGTTGGCAAACGGAGCCTACGGGTTGCGCGCAGCGAAGACGCTGGAGTACCTCGGACGCGCCTGCCACCTTCTGGACAAGGGGGATTACCTGCCGCCAAGAGGCGAGGAAGTGGCCGCGATCCTGGCCGCCGACCCCACTATCACCCATGTGCTGGCGATACATTGCGAAACCTCTTCCGGCATCCAGAACCCGGTCGAGGAAATCGCCGAGGTCGTCAGGGCGGCAGGCCGCACGTTCCTGATCGACAGCATGTCAGCCTTCGGCGCGCTCCCCCTGGACCCCATGGCGTTGAACTGCACCGCCTTCGTCTCATCGGCCAACAAATGCATCGAGGGCGTTCCCGGCTTCGGCTTCGTTATTGCCCGAAAGGATGCGATTGCCGCCACGAAAGGCAACAGCCATTCGTTGGCGCTGGACGTCCATGCCCAGTGGGACACGATGGAGAAGACCGGGCAATGGCGCTTCACGCCGCCGACGCATACCGTCGCCGCCTTCATGAAGGCGCTGGACCTGCACGAAGCCGAGGGCGGCGCGCCCGGACGGCTGGCGCGGTATATCCGAAACCGCGACGTGGTGGTGACCGGGATGCGCGGCCTTGGCTTCGAGACGCTGCTGGCCGACCGCTGGCTGTCGCCGATCATCGTCACCTTCTTCTGCCCCGCCGATCCGGCCTTCGGATTTCAAGCATTCTACGACGCCATGAAAGCGAGGGGCTTCATCATCTATCCGGGCAAGCTGACGGTGGTGGAATCGTTCCGTATCGGTTGCATCGGCCGCATGGACGAACACGTCATGCACCGTGTCGTGGATGCCGCGAAAGAGGCGCTTGCTGAAATGGGCGTTGCCTCGGCCGCACCCCCTGCCGCCGCGCTTGAAGAACGCAAGAAACTCGCCGCCTGAAGGAAGACCAATGAAAGACGTGACTGCCAACGACCGCACCTATCCCGCGCCCCGCACCTGCGCGATTGCCATCTGCCTTGACGGCTGCGAGCCGGAGTATCTGGAAGTGGCCATCGCCGAAGGGCTGATGCCGACACTGAAACGGATGCGCGAGACGGGCACAGACCGGCTGGCGCATTCGGTGATCCCGTCCTTCACCAACCCGAACAATCTGTCCATCGCCACGGGCCGGCCGCCCAGCGTCCACGGCATCTGCGGCAACTATCTTTACGACCCGGACACCGGCGAAGAGGTCATGATGAACGACGTGCGCTTCCTGCGCGCGCCGACCATCTTCTCGAAGTTCTACGAGGCGGGCGCTCGCGTCGCGATGGTCACCGCCAAGGACAAGCTGCGGGCGCTTCTGGGGTCTGGCCTCAAGTTCGACGAGGACCGCGCCGTCGCGTTTTCGTCGGAACGCTCGGGCGAGACAACGAAGGCCGAGCACGGGATAGACAACGCAAGTGCATGGCTGGGCATGCCCGTGCCCGAGGTTTATTCGGCGGAATTGTCGGAGTTCGTCTTTGCCGCCGGTGTGAAACTGCTGCGCGAGTGGAAGCCGGACATCATGTATCTCTCCACCACCGACTATATCCAGCACAAGTTCGCGCCCGACGAACAGGGCGCGAAGGACTTCTACGCCATGTTCGACCGTTACCTGACCGAGCTGGACGCTATGGGGGCGGCCATCGTAGTCACCGCCGATCATGGCATGAAGCCCAAGCACAAGGCCGACGGAACACCCGCGGTGATCTATGTCCAGGACCTGATGGACGAGTGGCTGGGCGAGGCAGCGGCGCGCGTGATCCTTCCGATCACCGATCCTTACGTCGTCCACCACGGCGCGCTCGGTTCCTTCGCCACCGCCTACCTACCCGAGGGCGCCGACCGTGCCGACATCGTGGCGCGTCTCAAGGCACTGCCCGAAATGCTGGAGGTCACGACGCGGGAAGAGGCGGTGAAGAAGTACGAGCTGCCGGCAGATCGCATCGGCGACGTGGTGATGATCTCGACCGAGAACATGACAATCGGCACGACCTTGCAGCGCTGAAAGAGCCGCTCCGCAGCCACGGCGGTCTGACCGAGCAGGAGGTGCCCTTCATCGTCAACCGCATCCTCGACATGCCCGGCGCCCCTGCCCTGCGCAACTTCGACGCCTTCTACTACGCCTGCACCGCCGCCGCGCTGGAAGAGGTCCCGGCATGAACAAGGCAGGTACCCCCATCCGCCACGAGGCCATGCGCATCGGCGGCGAAAAGATCACCACGAAAGAGGTGATCGAGGTCCGTTATCCCTATACCGACGAGGTGATCGGCACCGTTCCTGCAGGCACCGCCGAACACGCCGCGCGCGCCTTCGAGATCGCCGCGGCCTACAAGCCGAAGCTGACGCGCTATGAGCGCCAGCAGATCCTGTTCCGCACCGCCGAACTGATCCGCGAAAGGCGCGAGACCATCGCCCACTGGCTGACGCTGGAGCTGGGCATCTGCAAGCAGCATTCGCTTTACGAGACGGGCCGCAGCTATGACGTCTTCATGCTGGCCGGCCAACTGGCCATCCTCGACGACGGCCAGATCTTCTCCTGCGACCTGACCCCCCAGGGCAAGGCGCGGAAGATTTTCACCAAGCGCGAGCCGGTTGGAGCGATCAGCGCGATCACGCCGTTCAACCACCCTCTGAACATGGTGGCACACAAGCTGGCCCCGGCCATCGCGACGAACAACTGCGTGGTGGTCAAGCCGACCGAACTGACACCGCTGACGGCGATCACCCTGGCGGACATCCTCTATGAGGCCGGACTTCCGCCG
>CAZRNL010000041.1:0-2123 GCA_964601395.1 uncultured Silicimonas sp.
CCACGACTTCGGCCACCAATTCGCCAATTCCCTCTTCGACGATCGGTGTCTTGCCGGAATTGATGGCGGCGATCTTTCCGGGGTCCACATCGACCGCGATCACCTGGTGACCATCCTTCGCAAGACAGGCAGCCGAGACCACGCCGACGTAGCCGATACCGAAAACGCTGATTTTCATTAGAATTTGTCCTAGCTCTGGATCCTTATTCAGGCCGTATCGCGGACAAATTTGTAAATTTTTTGTTCAAAACGAGGACAACATGCGTTTGCATGCAAGTACTCTCCCCAATGGGCAAACAATTGATGCCAGCAAATAGGCGTGACTAGGGCGCTGTTGGAAGCGTTCACTGCCCCTGCTGTGCCGAGGCATCAGGTCATGAATTGGGCGACACGCGAAATCCGCGTCAGCATTGGGTCGTCTGGCTCCAGGAACGCAATCCCAAGTTCGATATCCTTGCGTCGCGATGCCGCCAGTGCGGCGTTCACGGCGGCTTCGATCTCCGCATGATTGTGCTCGGGCGCACCCGCAAAACCGATCAGATATTCCAGATGTCCGCCGTCATACTCCACCTGAAGCAGCATCGCATGCCCGAACCTGTCGGATATTTGCGACAGAAGCTTCGAAAGACTTTCCTGAAGTGAGTCCGGAAAGCCCTTAGGTGACGTCAAGGCCCTGAGACGAGCCGAAGCGACACCCGTGGCAGGTGCGGTTGTCGGCGCCGTTTCTGCGGGTTGTTCGGCAACGGCGGTCGCCGCAACAGGCTCGACGATTGGCGCGGCGGAAGCAGGTTCCAGAGCCTTCGAACTTGCCGGGGGCGAGGCGACAGCATCTTTCTGCTTGGCCGATGCGAAGCTCTTGTAAGACACGAGTTTCGCGGACGTCGAATCCCGGCGATCTATGACAACGACGGCGCGACGATCCCTCAGCAGCTCATAGAGATCCCGGTCGAGCCTGACGTCGAATGCGCTGTCCTGGAATTCAAACTCGCCTTGGTCCTCCGGATGATAGAGGTACCATCCTGCTCCTCTCGAGAGTACGAGGGCGCCGATGCAATCGTCAGTTTCTGTGCATATGGCAGTCAATCGTCCCGGCGTTGCCCCAATACCTTCGATGAAACCGGAAACCGCACTCCAATCGCTTCCGACTCCAAGTGAAGGCGGGCGCGGGGGGCTTTCGCGAACGTCGACCTTCATCGACGTCATCGGGTCTCGCGACACCCTGCTCATGGAGAGTCGACGCTGGCTTTCGACCGAGCGGACGACAAATGTCACCCGCCTGCTCGTGCGAAACACTCCGTTGTCCCGGTCCTGACGCGTGTCATTGTCGCGTCCCATTGCTATTCTCGCCTACTACCCTGCCGCGCGCATGCCCAGCTTCGTTCCCGAAACTTGATGCGCCTCGAACAGACCGCAATATCCGCAGCCCTTAAGAACCGGGAAAATGCCTATGATCAAGCAAATTTACAACATCCCATGGCGACCTGAGCCGCGTTTTCCCTCAGACCCGTCCGATTGAAAGTCCGGCCTGCCGAACGGATTCCGAAATGCCCAGCAACTGCTTGCCCAACGGACTGGATCGCCGCCAGATCATTCCGACCGTCCGCGATGGCCCGTTGACCTCGAAGCGGCTGATTGCGACCGCAGCCGACCGTGTTTCCACCTGTACTGCCATCTCCGGAATGAGCGTCACACCGATCCCGGCACCGACCATCTGAACCAGGGTCGACAGGGAGCTTGCATCCAAACCATCGCGCGAAAGCGCCGTCGACATGTTGCAGAACGACATTGCCTGATCACGGAAGCAATGCCCTTCTTCGAGCAGAAGAAGTCGCATTTCGCGCAATCGCTCTGTGCTTGGTACGGGCAGACCGGCATCAATTCCGGGTCGAACCAGAACGAACTCTTCGGTGAAGAGAGACACCTCCGTGAACGCGGGCTCCGAGACGGGAAGTGCAACGACCGCAGCGTCGATGCGGCCGTCGCCCAACTCTTCGATTAGCCTCGGCGTGAGCGTTTCTCGGATGTGCAGATCAAGCCCGCGATGTGTCCGGCTGACGCTGTCGATGACCTTGGGCAGCAAGTAGGGCGCGATTGTCGGTATGATTCCAAGGCGCAGCCGCCCC
>CAZRNL010000041.1:2133-2818 GCA_964601395.1 uncultured Silicimonas sp.
CACAAGCCGATCTCCGGCAGAGCGCGCCAGATCCCCCAGCTCGTCCACCGATTTGAGGATTTCCGTCACTCGTTTCGCGAATTCTTCGCCGAAGCCCGTCAGGCTGACCTGTCGTGCTCCGCGCTCGAACAGTTTTGCGCCGAGGTCCGTTTCCAGTTCCCTGATCTGCACCGACAGCGCGGGTTGCGAAATTGAGCAGGCTTCCGCTGCGCGCCCGAAATGCTGGTGGCGCGACAGGGCGTCGAAATAGCGCAGCTGCCTGAGGGTGACGTTCGTCATAATCTGAGGTTATCATGACGATCAGAAAATACAACTTAAGCCAATCGCAGGAATCTGTTACGGAAACCTCGTAAATCCGGAGCAGTCCGGCTCGGCGCAAGCTGCGTCGCGTCCGGACAGTAAGACAAGTTCCCGCAAGACCTCTGAATGACGCAATTTTGGGAGAGACAAGATGGACGGTAACGACGCCCCCAGCACCGGCAAATGCCCGGTCATGCACACAACATTCGCAGCGCGATCAAACCGTGATTGGTGGCCGAACCAGCTGAACCTGCGGATACTTCACCAGAATCAGCCCGTCTCGGATCCCATGCGCGGAACCTTCAACTATTCCGAAGCTTTCAAGGCTCTTGACCTTGACGCCCTTAAGAAGGACCTGACCGCTCTGATGACCGACAGCCAGGAC
>CAZRNL010000041.1:2828-14450 GCA_964601395.1 uncultured Silicimonas sp.
CTGGTGGCCTGCAGATTATGGTCATTATGGCCCGTTCTTCATTCGTATGGCATGGCACTCCGCCGGCACGTATCGCACTGGCGACGGTCGTGGCGGTTCGTCCTCCGGAACGCAGCGGTTTGCGCCGCTCAACTCCTGGCCGGACAACGCCAACCTCGACAAGGCCCGTCGGCTTCTTTGGCCGATCAAACAAAAGTACGGCAACGCCATCTCCTGGGCTGACCTTCTGGTCCTGACCGGCAACGTTGCCCTGGAGTCCATGGGATTCGAGACTTTCGGCTTCGGCGGCGGACGCGAAGACATCTGGGAGCCGGAAGAGGACATCTACTGGGGAACCGAGGAAGAGTGGCTTGGAGACAAGCGGTACTCCGGAGACCGTGCGCTCGAGAATCCGCTGGCTGCGGTCCAGATGGGTCTGATCTACGTCAACCCGGAAGGCCCGAACAGCAAGCCCGACCCGGTGGCTTCGGCCCGTGACATCCGCGAAACCTTTGCCCGGATGGCGATGGACGACGAAGAAACGGTCGCGCTTATCGCGGGCGGTCACACCTTCGGCAAGACCCACGGTGCCGGCGATGCGGGCCTGGTCGGACGTGAACCCGAAGGCGCCGACATCGCGGAGCAGGGCCTTGGCTGGACCAGCGCCTTCGGCATCGGGAATGGTGACGACACGATCACCTCCGGCCTCGAGGGAGCTTGGACGCCGAACCCGATCAAGTGGGACAACGGATTCTTCGATATGTTGTTCGGCTACGAATGGGAGCTGACGAAAAGCCCTGCGGGGGCCTGGCAGTGGGCACCGAAAGACGTGAAGCCGGAAGACCTTGCACCTGCCGCGCACACGCCCGGCAAGAAGGTCAAGACGATGATGGCGACAACCGATATCGCCATGCGGGAAGACCCGGCCTATGAAAAGATCTCGCGCCGCTTTCATGCGAATCCGGATCAGTTCGCCGATGCCTTCGCTCGGGCGTGGTTCAAGCTGACCCACCGCGATATGGGACCGAAGGTACGTTACCTGGGCAAGGAAGTCCCGGCAGAAGACCTGATCTGGCAAGACCCGATCCCGGCGGCCGACCATCCTGTGATCGACGCCAAGGATATCGACGCTCTCAAGACGAAGATATCGGCCAGCGGCCTTTCAATCGCCGAAATGGTGTCGACCGCGTGGGCGTCCGCTTCGACTTTCCGCGGCTCGGACAAGCGTGGCGGGGCCAACGGCGCCCGCGTTCGGCTGGCACCTCAAAAGGATTGGGAGGTCAACGAACCGGCGAAACTTTCCAGGGTTCTGAATATCCTGGAAGGCATTGGGGCTGACTTCAATGCATCTGCAACCGGCGGCAAGAAAGTCTCGCTGGCCGACCTGATCGTTCTGGCTGGCGGCGTCGGTGTGGAAATGGCGGCCAAGGCCGCGGGCCATGACATTGCCGTTCCGTTCACTCCGGGTCGGACCGACGCGAGTGACGAGCAGACAGACGCTGAATCCTTCGATGTTCTCGAGCCAAAGGCCGATGGGTTCCGCAACTATCTGTCCGTCGATTTCGCGGTCCCGACCGAACAGCTTCTGATCGACCGCGCCCAGCTTCTGACGCTGACTGCACCCGAGATGACGGTGCTTGTCGGCGGTTTGCGGGTCATCGGAGCCAACTACAACGGCTCCGCCGACGGTGTCTTCACCGATCGCCCCGGCCAGTTGACGAACGACTTCTTCGTGAACTTGCTGGAGATGGGCACGAAGTGGAAAGCCTCGGACGATACCGGAGAGCACTTCGTCGGTACCGACCGGGCTTCGGGACAGACGAAATGGACCGGCACCCGCGTGGACCTTGTCTTCGGTTCGAACTCGCAGCTTCGTGCTCTGGCCGAGGTCTATGCGCAAAGCGATGCCAAAGAGAAGTTCGTCGCCTTTTTCGTGTCGGCCTGGACCAAGGTGATGGACGCCGACCGGTTCGACATCGCCTGACTCCGCGATTGGGTCCGAAACACAGAGGGCGACGCTTCGGCGTCGCCTTTTTCGTGTTCGGCCTCGCTTGCATTCTCCCAGGGGTGAAGCCTAAGCATCGTGAAGCGGATTGAGGAAGGAGCAGGGGTATGGGCGAGCGACACGGCGGACATCTTCTGGTCGAAAGCCTGTTGGCGCTTGGGGCCAGAACCGGTTTCGGCGTACCCGGGGAAAGCTATCTGGCCGTTCTCGATGGTCTTTACGACACCCGAGGCAATCTCGATCTGATCCTCTGCCGCAACGAAGGGGGCGCCGCCTTCATGGCGTCCGCCTACGGCAAGCTGACCGGCAACCCGGGGCTTTGCTTCGTAACCCGCGGTCCGGGCGCTACCAACGCCTCGATCGGCGTCCATACCGCGATGCAGGACAGCTCTCCGATGATCCTGTTTGTCGGTCAGATCGACACCCAGATGCGTGGACGTGAGGCGTTCCAGGAGGTCGACTACCGCGCCTTCTTCGGCCCGATAGCGAAGTGGGCGACCGAGATCGATCATGTCGACCGTATTCCAGAGGTTCTGTCGCGGGCATGGACCACCGCCCTTAGCGGCCGTCCTGGACCCGTCGTCATCGCGCTGCCGGAGGACATGCTGGCGTCAGTTCCGACGGCAACGGCCTTGACCCGATCAGTGATCGTCAATCCGCCGGTGGCGTCATCTGAAACGATGCTTGCGGTTCGAAAGGAAATCGCTCTGGCCAAGCGCCCGGTGATCCTGATGGGCGGCGGCGGATGGACGGACGAGGGGTCCGAGGCGCTGCAGCGGTTTGCCGAGGCGTCGGATATCCCCGTGGTCGCCGCCTTCCGCTATCAGGACCGTTACGACAACCACAGTCGGACCTACGCGGGCGATGCAGGTGTCGGCATGCTTCCGACCGTCCGCAAGACCTTGCAGCAGGCCGATCTGATCCTGGCCATAGGCGTCCGGTTCGGAGAAATGACTACCGACGCCTATAGCCTGTTCGAATTGCCCGACATGTCGCAACGACTGATCCATGTGCATATTTCGGACCGCGAGCTTGGCAAGATCTATCAGCCGGACATCGCTGTGCATGCAGGCGCGAACGGTTTTGCCGCGGCGCTGGCCGAGACCCGGCTCTCCGGCGATTGGTCCGAGTGGCGCAAAACCGCGCGGGAAGGCTACGAGGCGACATTCTCACTTCCGGTACAACCCGGGCCCGTCGATATGTCGGTCGTCATAGCGCACCTGCGCGACCGTTTGCCGGACGATGCGATCCTGACGAACGGTGCCGGCAACTTCGCCATCTGGCCCAACAAGTATTTCCCGTTCGGGCCTGGACAAAGGCTGCTGGCCCCCCAGTCGGGCGCAATGGGGTATGGTCTGCCGGCCGCCGTGGCGGCCAAGGTGGCATATCCGGAGCGAACGGTCGTCTGCTTTGCGGGCGATGGCGATTTCCAGATGAATGCGGTCGAGCTTGGGACGGCCATGCAGGCAGGGGCCAGACCCATCGTCCTGATACTGAACAATGGCACCTACGGTACGATTCGGATGCACCAGGAACGCCACTATCCGGCCCGCGTCTCAGGCACCGACCTTGTCAATCCAGACTTCGCCGCACTGGCCCGGGCTTATGGCTTCCACGGCGAGCGGGTCGAGAGCACGGAAGAGTTCGCCGAGGCTTTCGAACGTGCCATGGCATCCGAAACCGGCGCGGTACTCGACCTTGCCACCGCGACGGAAGCGCTGACGCCGCGTCAGACGCTCAGTCAGATACGCGCTGCTGCTCAGGCTGAAAGAAAGTCTTAACCTCGATTTAGGATGAAGAGCCCTATGGAAGGCCGCGGCCGTTCGCGCCGTGGCACGATCTTGGGAGCCAGTCATGCCGACCCTCGTGGTCGATCAGGTTCTGTCGGGCACGGCGCTTGGACTGGATTTCGGCCTGAGCGACGTTCTCGTTGTGGAGGCAGGTGGGCGCCGCGTACTTTATGCGCTGAGCCGGACCGAGGGTCTGCTTGTCGAAGTCGACATCGCCTCCGACGGATCTCTGACAGTGGTGGACAGTGTCATTCTGTCCGGCTCCTTCGCTGTGGGCAGCGTTCCGGCGCTGACGGTCGTCACGGATGCCGGAGGTCTCTTGGCGCTGGCAATTGCCGGTCTCTCCGTTTCGTCTGGTCAGACCGTAACGTTGGGGGCCGACGGGTCACTTGGGTCACAGACAACCTTCTCGGGGGCCGGCCCTCTGGTGGCACCCTCGAGCTTCGGTCTTGGCGCGTCCGAGTTGCTGACCACAGGACGCCTTGGCGCGTCCGGGCTGGACATATTCTCGGATTCTGGCAGCGGATGGTCATACGCGGCCTCCCTTGAGGATGCGCACGATCGATACCTTGGCGACGTCGCTTCAAGCGTCACGTTCCACGCAGGCGGGTCTGCATATCTGGCGACGACATCCGCGACCGAGCACGGATTGAACCTCGCTCAGTACACCGGGACCAGCCTCGAACAGGTGGATGCGCTTGGAATCGCAAGTGGATTGCCGATCAACACGCCCACTGAGGTCGGCGTCATACAGCGCCTGGGAGAAACGCTTCTGATCGTGGGATCCTCCGGCACATCGTCGCTTTCCGTTGCCCGGTTTGATGCTGTCGGCGGATTGCAGATCGCGGATCACATCCTCGATTCCCCGGCGACACGGTTTCAGAATGTCAGCGCCATAAGTACCGTTGTTTATGGCGACTTCGCTTTCGTCGCGGCTGGTGGCGGCGACGGAGGTGTTTCGCTTTTCACCGTTCTTCCGGGTGGTCGACTGGTGCATCTCGACAGCATCACCGACGATCCTGCCTTGACGCTCTACCAGATCAGCGCAATCGACATGACAGTGACTGGCTCCCGGTTGGACCTTCTGGTCAGTTCCTTATGGGAACCGGGGATAACCCGTATCAGCTATGATCTTTCAGGCCTCGGAGCCGTCCTCCTGGCTCTGGCGGGTGGGGCAGGCATTGAAGGCACCGAGGCGGACGATCAGATCATCGGAACCGAACTGGGCGAAACCCTGCTGGGCGGTGCGGGCTCCGATACGATTTCGGATGGCGCGGGTGAAAACGTTCTCTTCGGTGGCAGCGGCGCAGACCTTTTCGTCCTGCATCATGACGGACAGTTGGACGAGATCGCGGACTTCGACCGGGTCAACGATCGACTGGATCTGTCCGCTTTCGACTTCCTTTACGATATCAGCCAGTTGACGGTCACGCCGACGATTGACGGGGCAGTTCTGTCTCATGGGGACGAGATCGTCCTGATCCGAACGTCGGATGGCGGGTCACTCACCGGTGAAGATCTGTCAAACCAGATCATCCTGAACGTCGATCGACCGCCGCTCTTGCCCCTTGCACAAACCTTTGTGGGAGGCCCGTTGGCAGACACTCTGAACGGGGCGGCCGGAAGCGATACCATCAGCGGGGCCGGCGGCGACGACGTCCTGACCGGGAACGCGGGAAACGATCTCTTGAGTGGCGGTGAAGGTGCCGACACTCTGGACGGTGGCTCAGGAAACGATACCATCTTTGGGGACGACGGACCCGACCTGATTATCGGCGGCATCGGTGACGACATGCTGGAAGGGGGCCAGGGGGACGACGTGATCTACGGGGACGACTTCGACTGGTCCGGTGCCTGAAAGGGCGACTGGCAGGGCTTTTCAGGCGAAGGCCAAGTCGTCCAGGATGTCATTCCAGACGGCAAGCAGGTTGCCCTCATCCAGAAGAGCCTGGGCGTTCGGTGCGGGTGTCCAAGCGGGGTAAAGCAGGCTCAGGATGTCAAGTGTCACATCGTCCCCGATCAGGAGATCGCCCCCGGATCCGCCCTCGATCAGGTTGTTTCCCGTTCCGCCCTCGATCAGGTCGAATCCATCGGCGCCCCAAAGCAGATCGTTGCCGGAACCTCCGCGGATGGCGTCGTTCCCGGCCCCTCCGTCGACGAAGTCGCTGCCCGCCCCGGCCGACAGCCCGTTGTCAGCGTCGTTTCCCGTCAATGTATCGTTGCCGCCACCTGTCGAGCCGTTCTCGATAACGGTGCCGCGCGCGATCCCTACATTTCCCTCCCTACCGGCTACGTCCGAGAACGTCTCCTCGCGAAGATCCAGCCTTTGATGCGCGCTGGAATACGAGAAATCGAACGTATCATTCCCCGCTGTGTCGAAGACCGTGAAACTGACCGGATTCGAGAGAGCGAGAGCATCATCGAGATACGTTCCGGTGTTGCCGCCGCTTCCATAGACCGTATCGCCCGTGTTTGCCTGCGGCACGCCGTAAAGCGACTGTACGGCAATGACGTCAGCTACCATCGGCGTCACGACGTAGGCAAAGTCGGCGTCAAGCCAAGAGTTCTGCAGCTGGTTGAAATAGGACATCACCGTCGCCTGCCAGCTGTCGTTGAGATAGAGCGCATCGGTTTCATACGAGGACGCGCCGTCGTAGTTTCCTGCATGGCCCAGCCCTAGCGCGTGTCCGATCTCGTGCAGATAGGTCTGAAAATAGTATCCGTCCGTTCTGGCAGCCCCGCCGACCCACGCAGCATTGATGTTGACGTAGGAACTCTGAATGATCCCGTCCGAGACCCAGGACGTGCTGAACGCACCCGCCAGCTCATCGTCGAAAATGATATCTGCGACGGCCCCCTCTTCGCGAACCGAAAGGCGGTAGTCTCCGGGAAAGCTGTCCGCAAAGGAACCGGCCACGACGTAGTACGTGCCTGCCGTGGCTGCCTGAAACGTGATCTTGCTGTCCTGACCGACCGCATCGTCGTTCTGCGCTACGATCGCACCCGAGCTGTCGAGCAGCCAGAGGTACGGATCCGAGGTCGCGTTGCCCCCGGTGAAATCCCCGGACATTTCGATCGTCACGGTCTGGCCCGCTGTCAGGGAGAGCGCCACCGCGTCCCTGTCCGAATTGGGTGAGAGCGTTCCGGTGAAGTCATCGCCCACCTGCATCAAATACCCGGTAGAAGTGCCCGAAGGCGCATCTGCGCTTTCCTGCCAGGTGGTCGCCGCGGGTGTTGTGGCGTCGATGGCCACAAAGGAAATCCCGGTAACAACAGTCCAAGCATCGAGCGCTTGTCGCGCCATGGTCTGTCCGTTGGCAGTCAATCCCGTCATGTCGAAGTACAGCGTTCCTCCGGCCGAGACATCGAAAGACCGTGCCCCGCCATAAGGTGCCCAGAAGTCATCTGTCAGCTGATTTGCGATCTGATCGTTCGTGAAAACAACAGTCGGCGCGTTCAGGCTGGGGGCCGAGACACCGGATTCCGGCAACGGTGCATAGAGACAATCCTCTGTCCAGGGCTGAAAGGATTGGCAGGTGATGCACAAGACGGACCACTCCCCTTTGAGGACGGCACAGGCTTTCGCGCGAGACGAGGCGGTCCTGTGCGTTTCCCGGAGACAGGCTAGGTCGATTCCGTTTCTATCCGGTTACCGCTGGCCGTCAGCGACGGCGAAGCGTGTCACCCGGCTGAAGCTTTGGGGTCAGTTCCACGCGTTGCCCACCTTGCAGCGTTCCATCCGAGCATCCCGTGATGATCCGCGCGGCCTCGCGCCCGATCTCCTTGCGACCGGCATCCATCGTCGCCAGCCTCTGCGGAAGTCCGTCCAGCAGTTCGACCCCGTTGAAACCTGCAAGGCCGATCCGTCCCGGAACGTCTATGCCCTTGTCGCGCAGATACATGAGGCCACCGGCCCCGATCATGTCATTGGAGTAATAAAGGAAGTCGAGATCGGGCGAGCGTTCCAGTATCCGGGCCGTCAACTCGCGCCCTTTCAACAGGCTTGAACCGCCCGAATAGAACTCCTGATCCATGATCTCGATGCCCTCCTTGGCCAGCGCCTCGGTGAAGCCTTCGAAACGTTTTCTCGCTCGGTGGTCCAGCGGCATTTTGGTGCCGAGAAAGCCGATATTCTCATAACCGTTCTTCACGATGGCCCGCGCCATTTCGCGGCCCGCGCGCCGGTGACTTATACCGACCACCGAATCGATCGGCTCGCCGTCAGTGTCCATGATCTCGACCACCGGGATGCCGGCAGAGGCGAGCATGGCGCGCGAGGCATCCGAATGTTCCAGGCCAGCGAGGATGACGCCCGAAGGTCTCCAGGACAGCATCTCGAAAAGAACCTCTTCTTCCTTCTCGTGAAGATAGTTCGTCACCCCCACGACCGGCTGCAACGGCGTATCGTCCAGCACTTCGGAAATCCCGGTCAGGACTTCCGGGAAGACCATGTTCGACAGGCTCGGGATGATCACCGCGACCAGGTTCACCCGGCTCGACGCAAGTGCGCCGGCGATCTTGTTCGGAACATATCCCAGCGTCTTGGCGGCCTTCAGGACCTTCTCGCGGGTCGTACCCGACACGTCACCACGGTTTCGCAACACGCGGCTCACGGTCATTTCCGACACACCGGACGCGATAGAGACATCTTTCAGCGTCAAGGGTCGGCGGGTGATCTTGATGTCATCGGTCATCGGTATGACTTTCCTGTCGTCTGCAACCATATCCCACGCGACCTTCATGCTTGTCCACAAATGGCATGCTGCAGGTTATCGCTAACGGCTACGGTTGCAACACTTCCGCTCCAAAGACTTGATCCGGATCGCGGAACGGGACAGAAGGGTGCCGTGGCCTCGTAGCTCAGAGGATAGAGCAACCGCCTCCTAAGCGGTAGGTCGATGGTTCGACTCCATCCGAGGCCGCCAAGCAGCGCGTTTCCGGTACGAAAAGCCGTTCTCGGTCCGTTTGGGCGCAACTATCGTGCCCTCTTGTCCGTTCTTGGGTTATTTCTTTCTGGTTTGCTCGGCCCGATTTGGTATTGCCTTTGCAGGGGTAGATAAATCGAGACGAACAAAGGGACTCTTATGAGTGAAGAAGGAAACTTGCGCCGGTCTCGGGGTGAATACCTGAAGCGACATACTGAAGCACTGATCAAAACCATGGGATATGCACGCGCCTGCCAGGCATCGGGCCGGTCGAAGGCAACACTGGGACGGTATTCATCGTCCGCCGTGGAAGATGCTGACCGGTTCATACCCGTGAACATCCTGGTCGAGCTTGAGGTCGCATCCGGAACGCCTTTCGTGACCAAGGCCATGGCGGAGTTGCAGGGGCTCAGGGTCGAAAGCGAAAGCAATCGAGTTGATCGACCCGGCGGATTGAACTCGGACGTTATTGCGCTGTCACAAAGGTTCGCGACGCTAATGGCCGAGTACAATTATTCGATAGCAGACGGTGTAATTTCACTGAACGAAGCAAAGCGTCTTCTGGAAGAAACGAATGCGCTGCAGCAGGTGCTCGTCGAAATGAAACTGCACCTCGGCGATCAGGCCTGAAACGAAATTGGGCCGGGTCCAAGGACCCGGCCCGAAAACAGGTGGGAGCGAACGCTCACCTGTAGAAAATCTTTGCCCCCAAAATACAACCCGATACGCTTCCTTCACACACTGGTACGGTGGTTCTCTCGGCCGGACTCAGGGGTAGCCGAATCCGACCGAGAGAGTCGCCAGAAGCGGGGATGTCTGCTTCCTTTGACATATCCTGATTAAGTGATTGGACTGGTCCGAATAATGGGAAACTGGGTCAAAACGTCTCACAATCGAGACTGCCTACTCGACCCTTATCGCGTTCTGGTCGATGGCCAGAACATAGCCCTGCCGTGCGATGGTCTTGATCAACAACTCGGACATCATCTGATTGCCAAGAGCGTCGCGTAGCCGCTTTATCCGGGTGGCGCCGGCCGCTTCCTCGCAGTCTTCGGGTCGGCGGCCCGATATCATCGCTTCGATCTGGGCTCCGGACAGAACATCTCCGTCCATCCGCGCCTCGGCCAGAACCGACAGAGTCTCGATCGCGGCCCCGGTCAAGCTGAAGTCCATGTCGTTGAGAGTGACGAGGTTCTCCTCCCGATTGATCCTAAGGGACGAAACCTGGATGCCCTGCCGCTCGATTGCGCCGATTCGCCTGTTCAAGAGAAGTATGGTCACGACGAAAACAAGACACGCGACCAGAAGCCCGGTCGCGAACAGCATGAGTACGAAAATCACGAACCGATAGCCCGATAGAACTTCGGAGAATGCGGTGCCGGATTGCGCCAGAATCTCCAGCAGCTTGATCTCTGCCATGGACGTGAGGTCGGCGTTGTTGATGAACAGTCCCTCGACCCTTGCGTTGAAGGCGTTGGCGTCGGGTAGATTGAGGAACAGGAAGGCGCCGGCGGCGCCCAGGATCAGCACGACCGCCGCGATCCCCAGGGTGACAACCCGCGTGCCTGCGGCACGCGCTTCAGAAGCGGAGGAAGTATTCGCCTGCATCCGGTTTCCTCTTCTCAAGACCGCTGTCGTCGAAGACCGACTGAACCTGCAGAAGTTGCCAGCCAGCCGCGGACAGCCGCCCTGCGACTGTGCCACGAACCGTATCTGACATGGCACAGGGTTCGATGTCGATCCGCATGACGCCGTAGTGAAGACGAAGCGGGCCTTCCTGCTTGGCCTTGTAATCGGCATAGCAGGCCGCGTGAAGCGGATCGGCCAGTCCGACAAGCGCCATGACGGCAATGAGAAGAGTGGTGGTTTTCATGGGCCCACCCTGCGAGCACCCTTGTGGAAAATCAATATCAACGTGGACTGCATGGTCTGCTATCCCATAACACCGTGCCGATATTGCTTGGCCTTGCGGACCGCTTCCATGTTTGACCCACGCCGATCCGGCAATGCTCCGGGTCACCGATTACTTGTCCCGGGGGAACTGCACATGAACCGCTTCGCCACAATCGCCGCCACCGCGCTTGCCGCCGCAGGGATCGGTCTTGCACCCGCTCCGGCCGCGGCCCTTGAAGGAAACGACCTCGCAAAGATCATCGCGGGCATCGCCGTTGCCGGGATCGTTGCGAAAGCCATCGACAACCGGAATGACAAGAAGAAGGCGGCGCGGACGACGACCGCGAACGAGTTCGGAAGGTTCGGGAGCAGCACCGACCGGTATCGCGACAACTCGCGCACCATCGAAGGGACGATCCGTCCCTATCGTCAGGATGACAACAACCGCCACGGGCCGAAGTTCGGCAAGGGATACAAGCAACAGGCACTTCCCGAGCAGTGCCTTTTGAGGGTCGAGACGGATCGCGGCAACAGGCTTGCCTACGGATCGCTATGTCTCGACCGGACCTACAAGTTTGCCAACAGGCTGCCGGCCAGTTGCGAGACCGCAGTACGAACGCCGCGCGGCATTCGTACGGTCTACGGCGCTCGGTGCCTGTCGCAGGACGGCTGGCGCGTTGCCGGGCGGTAGACCCGGAACGGAATGTCGGCGCCGGGATCCCGCACATCTCCAGCCGCGCCGACGGGCCAGGGTTTCATCCCCCCTGGCCCACCAATGCTAACGAGTGACCGTGTTGCGTGCCTATTGTGGGGGTATGAGTTTCGCGGCGGTCCTGTCCCCGGGACCGCCGCTTGTTTATTGCCTACCGGTTGAGCACGTGGTTTTACGGTATCCATGGTCGGACCGGATTTTTCAGAGGAAAGCCGCTGTTTCTCGCGAGGCGCGTTGATCGTCGCGGGGGTCGATGAGGTCGGACGCGGGCCTCTGGCCGGTCCGGTGACTGCCGCCGCCGTCGTGCTGGACCCGGCA
>CAZRNL010000042.1:0-4037 GCA_964601395.1 uncultured Silicimonas sp.
GGGGACCTCTGGATCCACAATCCAGCGCTCTAACCAACTGAGCTAAGGCGGCACGGCGCTCGTCGTAGCGTCCGGCATGCCTGATTGCAAGAGGCAGATCAGGTCAGGGACAACTCCCATGTCTGCTCGATCAGGTTCTGGCCGAACGAAGTCACCGCAACGGAATTTGTGCAGACGAACCCGTTCCTGGCATAAAGCGCACAAGCTGCCCGATGGCTTTCATGGGTCCAGAGTCGCAGCGTGTGGTTCCCGGTGTCGCGCGCGAACAAAATGCAGGCCTCCAGCAACCGCTGGCCCAGTCCCAGTCCGCGCACCTCCGGCTCCAGAAGGAACAGACGCAGCTTGGCGACGCCGGCTTCGCCCGAACGGACACAGAAGATCGAGCCCAAACGCTTTCCTCCCGCCACGGCAATCCAGCCGCGCTCCATATCGGCGCTGCGGTTCTTCGCGAAATCCACGAGAATGCTCGCCACGAGAATCTCGAAACTGGCGTCGAACCCGTCATTCTCGGCGTAGAGTTCGGCATGACGATTGATCAGCCAGCCGATATCGCCGGGTACAAGATCGCGCAGAACTATCGAGTTCGGATCGACGGACATGAAGGATGGAAACGACGTTACCCCGGCAGCGTCAAGCCGCGTGACTTGCAAACAAGCCTGCCGCAAGCTACTTCGCGCGGATCATACCCGAAGGACGCCAATCATGGGCATCGACAAGCAGAGCGATATAGCGGCCAACCTGCAGATCGGCCCGACAAGTGTCGGCATGGTGAGGCTTTATATCGAAGGCGAGGGTATCGAGATTCCGATGGATTTCGAGCCGGAAGAAGCCGAAGAGATCGCCGACGAGATCAGGGCCGCCGCCGCGCGCGCCAGGGCCATGAGTGGCGGCAAGAAGCCTAAAGGTTCCAGGTAGTCGAGTACCCCGGATCACGGGCAGCCTGCCACCTTATGGCGGCATGGCGTGCAAACTTCCGGGTCATCACCTTGCGGCGTGCCGGCGGCAACCTGGTTTCCGGGCCAATCCGGACAATCTCGGCGTCATATGCATCAGCGATGATCAATCCTGTTTCGTGGGGCAAAAGCTCTGTCGGAAAGGCATCATCCACCGCCCAGAAGAACCGGTCGCACCATTCCAGGTAACCCTGCCACTTGTGGTCCGACTGGAAATCCGCCCGACTGGATTTGCACTCGACGATCCAGACCTCGCCCTTGGGACCCAGCCCCATGACATCGACCCTCAGACCCGGCAACGGGACAAGCTCCTCGACCGTCACGAAGTCGTGCCCGAGCAGATGACGGCAGACACCCCGGGCCAGAAGCTGACCGGGTTTTGGGTCCAGAGCTGGCAAGACATCACGCATGCGGGGATTGTGAACAAAACATAAACATTTGGCAAGTATCGCCGTCGAGGCGGTTGCGGGGTCATTCGAGCAAGATACAGATTGAGGATCAGGCTTGGCCCTTGCCGCAGGTCACGGCAGAGCCTATCTCTCGGGTGACGGGTTCTGCCCTTCTCGTGCCGGGGTCAAATTCCGGTGGCCTTAAATACTTCCGAGGGAGCTGGCTCTGGCCGGATCGTGGTCCGGTTACCTGGCGCCCACCTGTGCAAACGGGTCCTCGGGAATTTAGTTGCCCCTACGGTTGTGGTGGTCCCGTCACTTGAGCCCTGTCACCGGTTCTCATCGTCGTCCGTCATCCCCAGGATGGTAATTGCGAACTGTGCCCCCGCGAAGACGGTGCCGTTGAGCAGACAGAGTGCAGCAAAAGCCAGCCATCCTCCTTCGACCTTCTCGACGAGATGTCCCAGGCCACCGACATTCAGAACGACGAGGGCCACGGTGAATACGATACCAAGCGCCAGGCCGAGCAGACATTGTCTTGCATAGAGTCGCACCAGTGGCGGCATCAGTCCCGTCCCCGCGTTCCCGGGGGCCAGTTCGCCTTGGCCCGCATCCTCAGTTTCCGGAACCCGCTTCGATTGAGTGACACGAACTCCTCGATCATTCCGGTGAATCCGACCTGGCGGCCCTTCAGCCAGAAGAAGCCCGAAATTGCGCCAATGAGGGCACCGATTGCATCGACCATCAGGTCTGCCATCGTATCGACCAGACCGCTTTTCTGCATATTCAGACCGAACGTCTGGTCCATCAGGAATTCGAAGATCTCCCAAAGCGCTCCGACCGCCAGCGCAAAACAGAACGCGAACAAGCTCAGAGCCCAGGGTGGAGCGGCGTACTCGTCACCCTCGAAGAGCGAGAAGACAAACAGAAAACCGATAATCCCCAGACCCACGGCGGACACGCCATGAAGCAGCATGTCCCACCACCAGAAACGGTTGTAGAAGTCGAGGACCTCACCGAGAAAAAGGGTACCAAAAACGAAAAGAGAAATGGCCGCCAGGAAGCTGAGAGGTAATCTGATCTTGAGCCTTCTGGAGAACACCGCTGGCAAGAGAGTCAGGATAAGTGCCATGAGAGAGACGAAAACGTTTCCCCAATGCTGCGTCGTGAGCGCGATCAGTGTCGCACCCGACAGGATGATCCAGACGACCCAGCTGAGATAAGGGAATTCTGACAGTCGCATAACTGGAATATGGGGTACTTCCTTGATTGAACAATGTCACGCAGATGCCATCTTTGGAATATGAACGACTTTCGCGTTGCCACATGGAACATCAGGAAATGCGTGGGTCTTGACCGCCGACGCGATCCGCATCGGGTGGCACGCGTCATTTCGGGACTGGACGCCGATATCGTCGCCTTGCAGGAGGCCGACAAACGCCTCGGCCAGCGTCCTGCCGCCCTGACGGCCGACCTGATCGCCTCCGAAACAAACCTTCGGGTGGCGGATGCCGGAGGGCATGACGCCAGCATCGGATGGCATGGCAACGCATTCCTGTTGCGACCCGGATTGGAAGTCGAGGAACGGCACTTGCTTCACCTGCCGGGGATCGAACCGCGTGGCGCATTGATTTTCGATATCTCGGGAAAGGGCACCAGGCTTCGCGTCGTGGGCGTGCATCTTGGGCTTCTGAGGATGTCGCGTCGTGCGCAGCTTGCCGCAATTCGGTCCCGGCTGGATTCGCTCACGCCGATACCGACGCTGATTCTCGGTGACTTCAACGAATGGTCCCCGGATGCCGGGCTCGAGCCCCTTGTCGGGTTCGATGTGCATTCTCCCGGCCTGAGCTTTCATGCGGCACGCCCGGTCGCCGCCCTCGACCGCATTGCATTGGATGCATCAACGGAACTGCGCGACGCCGGAGTCGTCCAGACACGTGACACGCGCAAGGCGTCCGACCACCTGCCGGTCTGGGCATCCGTCAGGATTCCGGCGACACCGGATCAGACCGTGACATCCAGTTCTTCCTGATCACCAACACCGAACACCCGCTTGTAGCGCTCGATCTGATCCTTCGGACCAATGGCCTTCCTTGGATTGTCCGACAACTTGACTGTTGGATGACCGTTGGCAGACGTGGCCTTGCAGACCAGACTGAACGGCGCAAGCGCATCGCCCGGAACCAGATTGCGGAAATCGTTGGTCAGCATCGTGCCCCAGCCGAAACTGACCCGGACCCGCCCGGCAAAGCGGGCATGGAGTTCCTCGATCTTTTCGACATCGAGGCCGTCGGAGAAGATGATCAGTTTGTCCCGTGGAGTTTCGCCGCGGTCTTTCCACCAGCGGATCGCGGTTTCCGCGCCTTCGGCCGGATCGCCCGAATCGATCCTTATACCGGTCCAGCCCGCCAGCCAGTCCGGCGCATTCTCCAGAAATTGCGCGGTGCCATAGGTATCGGGCAGGATGATGCGAAGGTTGCCGTCGTGTTCTTCCTGCCAGTCGGCAAGTACCCGGTACGGTGCCTGCGCAAGCTCCATGTCCGACGACGCGAGGGCGGAATAGACCATCGGCAATTCATGCGCGTTGGTCCCTATTGCCTCCATGTCACGGTTCTTGGCGATCAGGCAGTTCGAGGTTCCCACGAATGCCTCGCCCAGACCCTCTGTAAGGGCCTGGACGCACCAGTCCTGCCAG
>CAZRNL010000042.1:4047-14175 GCA_964601395.1 uncultured Silicimonas sp.
CAGAGAAACGAGTGTCTGCGGCGTGTTCCGAAGTCTGCCAGTCTCAGCCCTTCGATCCCGCGCAGACGCTCCAGCTTCTCCCACACACGGGTCATGCCGCGCGCGTAGAGCACCTGCAGCTCAAACTTGCCCATGTCCTTGAGCACTGCACGCGACCGCAGTTCCATCAGCACGGCAAGCGCCGGGATCTCCCAGAGCATGACTTCCGGCCAGGCACCCTCGAAAGTCAGTTCGTACTGACCGTCGCGCTTTTCCAGGTGATACTCCGGAAGGCGCATGTTCTCGAACCATTCCATGAAGTCGTAGCGGAACATCTGGCGCTTGCCGTAGAACAGGTTGCCGCGCAGCCAGGTGGATTCTCCGCGCGTGAGGGACAGCGAGCGGATGTGGTCGAGTTGCTCGCGCAACTCCCCTTCGTCCACCAGATCGGCAAGCCTGACGTCCTTGGAGCGGTTTATCAGGCTGAAGGTCACGCGGGTATTCGGTCGATTGCGGAACACCGACTGGCACATGAGGAGCTTGTAGAAGTCCGTGTCGATCAGCGAGCGGACGATCGGGTCGATCCTCCACTTGTGATTCCAGACACGCGTTGCGATATCCACCATTCAGGGTTCTCCTGTTACGCAACCGTTCTGCCTTTTGAATCGAGCCCTTGTCTAGGCCTAGGCCAAAACGACGGACAATCAGCGGTATTTCCCCCCTCCGCCGGGCACGTAGGAGTCTTCAGGCACAAGGGGGGTTGTCTGCGGAGAGCCGGTTGCCAGCACAGGCGGCGATCCTCCCGTCATCTCGGTCAGGATCGCCAGCAACCCCTTGTCCCGGCCTGCGTCCGCGCCGGGCGCGACACCGCAGTTCACGGGCTTCACGGTTGTGGGGTTGAAATATGTCTCGCCCGGAGGCCGCGGCGCAAATGTCGCCCGGCACCCTTGGCTGTCCGAGGAATACGCCGTCGTCACCACACCGTACTGAAACTGAACGACCACAAAGGCGGTACTGTCCCCGAACTGGGGAAAGTAAAAGCCGGGAGGGTTGGTCATGTTGCGATAGACATAGGAAATCTGCCCGCCCTCCCGCACCCTTTGGGTGGGGTTGCCCCACCGGGCACGGAAGCCTGCTTCGGTCGTCTGTCCCGGGACAACGCTGTCCAGCATTGTGTTGCGCACCTGGGGATGATCCGCGAGCGTAGTATTCCACGCAAGCCCGCTGCATCCCGATAGAACTACCACAAGGCCAATGACCGTGACGCGCATGGATAGCCCCCTTTCCGAAAGCTCAACGACGGGGTACGTCTGAATCATGGAGAAACGGTTGATGTTGAGCTTCAGATCGCATGTCCTTGCCGTGTGCCTTTCGGCCCCTGCCTTGCAGGCCGCTGCTGCCGAAGTGCATGACTGTTCAGGATACGAGACGCGGGCCGACGCTATTCCCGAACCCTGGGAGTCGCACACGCGCACTTTCGCGAACGGAGCCGTCCGCATCGCAGTCCTCGACACGATCGAGCCCGCTGCGGCGGCTTTTCATCTGCTTGTGCTGTCTCCACCGTTCGACGAGGTGGGCGGACGACAGTGCCGGGTCGTGTCTTTCGACGCGGGCGCTTCGCTGGGCTATTCCTCGTTGTCGCTGAAGGGACTGGTTGCGGGATACGATCCGGCACTGGGCCTGACGATTGAAGTTCCGGTCACGGTATTCAACCCCGCGAGCGGACTTTTCGATCCGGGATCGCTCTTCGTGACGATCAACCAGTCGACAGGCGAGGTGACGGCTGAGGACATTGGTTCGTGATCCTCGGTATCGGAACCGATCTATGCAACATCGAGCGCATCCAGGGGACACTGGATCGTTTCGGTGACCGGTTTCGCAACCGCGTCTACACCGAGGTCGAGCAGAGAAAGGCAGAACGCCGCAAGGATAAGGCGGGCACCTATGCCAAGCGCTGGGCTGCGAAAGAGGCTTGCTCCAAGGCGCTAGGAACCGGCCTGCGTATGGGTATCGCCTGGAAGGACATGGCAGTCTCGAATCTTCGCACCGGCCAACCGGTGATGCATGTATCCGGCTGGGCTGCCGAAAGATTGGCGGAAATGACCCCCGAGGGACATGAGGCCATCATCCATGTCACCCTCACGGATGATTACCCCTGGGCGCAGGCTTTCGTGGTGATCGAGGCCCGACCTATCGGACAACCCTCCGATACGCCCGCTCCCGGTTCGGCTCGCAGGCTCGCTTGACTTGCCGCGTGCCTGCCCTCAGAAAGCGTCGGCGCATCTGAGGCAGATCAGTCATGAGTGAAAACACGGGAACCTTGGTGGAGGGCGTCATCGAGACGGTCAAGACGATTGTCTACGCCCTGCTGATTGCCGGTGTGGTCCGAACCCTGTTTTTTCAGCCCTTCTGGATTCCCTCGGGTTCGATGAAAGACACTCTGCTGATCGGTGACTTTCTTTTCGTGAACAAGATGGCCTACGGCTATTCCGCGTATTCCTGTCCTTTCTCCATGTGTCCGGTCAGCGGTCGTCTCTTCGCGTCGGAACCAGAGCGCGGCGATGTGGCGGTGTTCCGTCACCCGGTGAACGGGCAGGACTTCATCAAGCGCGTCATCGGTCTGCCGGGCGATACGGTGCAGATGCGCTCGGGCCAGTTGTTCATAAATGGCTCACCGGTTCCTCAGCAACCCGTTGGCGATTTCGTCGAGGTCTACGAACCCCAGGGGCCGATCGGTTCCAGGCCAATCTGCGTGGAGAACGGTCTTGGCCCTGGCGACCTTTGCAGCAAGGAAAAGTCCATCGAGACTCTTCCCAACGGTGTCAGTCATTCTGTTCTCAATGCAACGGATGGTCGGTACGACAACACAGGCGTTTTCAACGTTCCGGAAGGTCACTATTTCTTCATTGGCGACAACCGGGACAATTCGACCGACAGCCGCGAGAAGCCCGAGTTTCGCGGCGTGGGTTTCGTCCCGTTCGATCATCTCATAGGACGTGCGGACCGGGTCATGTTCTCATCCGCCGGACGGTCGCTGTTCTTTATCTGGACCTGGCGGCCTGATCGGTTCTTCAAGAAGATCGAGTGATGCGGCTGAGCGCCGAGCTTGAGGCCTTCTGCACGCGAATAGGGTATCGATTCGTCGATCCGGGTCTTCTCGTCCGTGCGGTCACGCATGCCTCGCTGTCGACCGAGACACGCCCCGACAACCAGCGGCTTGAGTTCCTTGGCGACCGCGTCCTTGGCCTTGTCATGGCCGAAACGCTGCTGGCGGCCGACCCCGAGGCGACGGAAGGCCAATTGGCGCCCCGCTTCAACGCGCTTGTCCGCAAGGAAGCCTGTGCCGACGTCGCACGCCAGATCGACCTGGGAGCTGTTCTGAAGTTGGGCCGGTCCGAGACCATGTCGGGCGGACGCCGAAAGGAAGCGTTGCTGGGTGACGCGATGGAAGCGGTAATCGCGGCCGTCTATCTCGACGCGGGGTTCGACACGGCACGAGATATGATCATCCGGCTTTGGGGCAGGCGGATCGACACCGTCAAGGCCGATGCCCGTGACGCCAAGACAGCTCTTCAGGAATGGGCTCAGGCACGTGGCCAGACGCCGCCGGTCTATACCGAAGTCTCGCGCTCCGGCCCGGATCACGCGCCCGTCTTCACAATCGAGGCGCGACTGGACACGGGCGAGGCGACAAGGGCCAGTGCCCCTTCCAAGCGGGCGGCCGAACAGGCGGCGGCCAATGACCTGCTTGCGAAACTCGGTTCGACCTAGGCAGCCGACGTTGCGGGGCGGGTGCTCCGGCGAAACAGGACCAACCCGATACAGCAGGCGATCAGCATAGCGCAGCCCAGGACAAAAGCGGTCCCGGCCTGGCCGGTGCGCTCGGCGACCTCGCCTGCCAGCGCTGGCCCGACCATCATCACACCGTAGTAGATCGCGAAGAAGACGCCCATCCCGAAGGCTCGCGCTTCTGGTTTCAAGACCTGCGACGGAAGCGTCATGATCGGACCGGCTGCCAGACCGAAAAGAAGGCCCGCTGCCGCGAAGACAGGCATCGCGGCGCCGCTTGGAACGATCAACAGGATGGGCAGGAGGATCGCGCTGCTGACGAAGCTGAGGGTAATGATCTGATCGCGACCCAGCCTGTCCGAAAGGTATCCGCCAAGCGGCACACCGATCCCCACCATGGCAGTGAATACACCTGTGACCGAACTGGCCGAAGTCGTGCTCATCCCTCTTTCGACCAGCAGGAGAGGTCCGAACCCGAAGACCATCGCAAGCGCCGTGTTGTACAGCGCCCATATGCCTCCGGCCAGAACAAGCGCACCAACCGGAAATCTGCGGGTTGCCGCCAGTGGCGAGGCGCTCCCGGTACCGGGAGGTTGACGATACACGACCAGGAAAAGGATCAATGCCAGTCCGATCAATCCCGCCAGTCCCATCCAGGCCAGGTAAAGGCCGCCGCTTATTGCCAGAACCGGAAGCATCCAAAGCGCCAGAGCAATTCCGAGCGGCCAGGAACTGATGAAAATCCCCATGGCAGTGCCGATTTCGCGTCCGACAAACCAGTCCAGCAGCATTTTCGTCATCACGATATTGATAACGACACCGCCGACACCTGCCAGAACCCGTCCTGCCAGAAGCCAATGCCAGTTGGCTCCCACAGCCATGAGAAAACCGCCGATCAACATCAGGGCTAGACTTGCGCCAACAACCCGCCTGTCTCCGAAACGAGCGACCAGTGATCCGCCGGGAATTGCCACGATCATGCCCGGTCCGAGATAAAGCCCGATGAGAAGTCCGATATCGGCAAGGCTCGCCGCATAGTCGTCAATGATCGCCGGCGATAGCGCGGCAACCGACTGGTACTGAAATGCCATCGCCAGCCGCGCAAAGAAAAGCACGGCCAGAATAGCCCAACGACTTGTCATGCTTCGCCCCATCGTCTTACCCAGAAGGTCCAGAACCGGGAAGGAAAGGCAAACGGAAAGTCGACGGCATGACTGACATCTGGCCAAGCGCGCTGAATTCCTGTATCGCCGCGTAAACCCCATAAAAGGCCAGCCAATGACAGCCCGCGCCGGTTTCGTCGCCCTGATCGGAGAGCCCAATGCGGGCAAGTCGACCCTTCTGAATCGGATGGTCGGCGCCAAGGTTTCGATCGTCACGCACAAGGTTCAGACCACCCGGACACGTATTCGCGGTGTGGTCATCGAGGGCGAGACACAGATCGTCTTTGTCGATACGCCCGGCCTTTTCACTCCCAAGCGGCGGCTTGACCGCGCGATGGTCTCGGCTGCCTGGGGCGGGGCCGCAGATGCCGACGTGACGGTCCTGATGGTTGAGGCACATCGCGGCGTCACCGCCGGCGTCGATGCCATAATCGAAAGGCTGCAGGATGTCGGCAAGAGGCTGAAGATCGCCCTCGCGATCAACAAGATCGACCGGGTGGAAAGATCCGTTCTTCTGGGTCTTGCCGAGAAGCTGAACGAACGCTTTCCATTTGTTCAGACCTTCATGATCTCGGCCGAGAAAGGTTACGGCGTTGACGACCTGAAGAAATGGCTCGCGCTCGAACTGCCTGAGGGGCCCTGGCTCTATCCTGAAGATCAGATCGCCGACCTGCCGCTTCGGATGATCGCCTCCGAGATGACACGCGAGAAACTGACGCTTCGGCTCCATCAGGAATTGCCCTACCAGCTGACTGTCGAGACCGAGAACTGGGAAGAATACGACGATGGTTCGGTGCGCATCGACCAGATCGTCTATGTAGCCCGCGACGGACACAAGGGAATCATCCTCGGCAAGAAGGGCGAGACGATCAAGACCATTGGCCAGCTTGCGCGCGAGGAGATCTCGGCGTTTCTGGACCGCAAGGTTCATCTGTTCCTTCAGGTGAAGGTGCGCCCGAACTGGCTCGACGAGGCCGAGCGCTATTCCGAGATGGGTCTCGATTTCTCTGACGGAAACGGATGACCCGCCTTACTTCCGAGATCTGGGTCGCCGCTTACCTGACACGGCTCAGACTTGCGACAATTCCGGCCTTCATCGTGCAAAAGGGCGATTCCACGGCGGGCGCGGTCTTGGTCAAGCTGAATACCCTGGACGGCAAGGCGACCTGTTTCCAGCGCAGTTTCGACCTGATGTCGGGGGATCGACGCTGGGTGGTTCTGGTCGAGGGCGACGAGACGGCGGTCGACCAGAGCATCGGCAAGCAGAGAGGCTTCGACCCCGATCTTTGGGTAATCGAGATCGAGGACAAGGCGGGCCGGCACTTGCTGGACGAACCGGGCCTGGTGTGAAGGTCGATAGCGTTTCCTAGTCTTCGACGCGGTCCACTAGGTCCAGAACCGAGGGGCCGAGATCCTCGACGATCAGCGCCACGCCCTTGGCATTCGGGTGAATCCCGTCACGCTGCATGAATTCCTCCATCGTCGCCCGTGCATCCGGACGCCGGGCCAGTGCGGCCAGGAAATTCGGCGCAAGGATAGTGTCGAAGCGCTGCGCAAGTTCGGGATACATGCTGTCGAATGCCGCCTCGAACTCGGGCCCGTAGTTCGCGGGCGAATCCAGGCCGATCAGAAGGACCGGAAGCGCACGCTCTTCCGCGACCGTCAGGATGCCTTCCAGGTTGGCCCGGCTTACCGCCGGGTCTATGCCGCGAAGCATGTCATTGCCGCCAAGGGCAACGATCAGGGCATCCACTTCCGGTGTCAGCGTCCACTCGATTCGCGACAGACCTCCTGCGGTCGTGTCGCCCGAGACGCCCGCATTGATCAGTTCGACGTCGGCCCCATGGTCGTCCAACCACGCGCCGAGTTGCGGAACGAAACCAAGCTCCGGCGGCAGTCCGTAGCCTTGTGTCAGGCTGTCGCCAAGCGCCGCGATGGTGACCGGTTGAGCCACAGAGACTCCCGCTCCCAGAATAAAAGCCAATCCGGCGTTGCGGACCGCACGTATCACCCCATATGCGGGAGGGAGGCGACGGAACGGAGATATCATGGCGGAGACCATCCTCTCGCTCAGGGACGCAAGACTGTCGCTGGACGGCAATGCAGGGCGAATAGATATACTGAAGGGCATCACACTGGATGTCGCGCAAGGCGAATCCGTGGGGTTGGTCGGTCCTTCGGGGTCTGGCAAATCGTCGCTCCTCATGCTCATGGGCGGTCTTGAACGCGCCACCGGCGGTCAGGTGATGGCGCTGGGCAATGACCTGACACGGCTCGGCGAAGACGCTCTGGCCCGCTTCCGCAGGGAACATATGGGTGTGGTTTTCCAATCCTTCCACCTCATTCCAACAATGACAGCGCTTGAGAACGTCGCGACACCGCTTGAACTGGCCGGCGTCTCGGACGCATTCGAAAGAGCTGCAGAGGAACTGCGCGCCGTGGGGCTGGGTCAAAGGCTCGACCATTACCCTTCGCAAATGTCAGGCGGCGAGCAGCAACGCGTGGCGTTGGCCCGGGCCGCCGCGCCGCGGCCACGAATACTGTTGGCGGACGAGCCCACCGGAAACCTCGACGGAGTCACGGGCCAGGCGATCGTCGATCTGTTGTTCAACCTTCAGGACCGCCATGGTGCCACATTGGTTCTTGTGACTCATGCGCCTGAACTGGCGGATCGCTGCGACCGCGTCGTCCGACTGATAGACGGCCGTATCGCACCTTCGGACCACATGACCGCCGAGGCCGCCGAATGACCCTGTCCGTTGCGCGCCGCATCGCGCGGCGCGAGCTGCGCGGCGGACTTCGCGGGTTTCGGGTCTTTCTTTCCTGCCTCATCCTGGGAGTTGCCGCCATTGCGGCCGTTGGCAGCGTTCGGGAATCGATCCGCGCTGGTCTTGAGCGCGAGGGCGCGACGATCCTCGGCGGCGATGCCGAGCTGGAGCTGACCTACCGTTTCGCCGAACCGGAAGAGCTTGCATGGATGCAGGCAAACTCCGCCGCCGTTTCGGAACTGGTCGACTTTCGTTCAATGGCTGTCTTCGGTGCCGGCGAGGACGCGGAACGCGGACTGACGCAAGTCAAGGGTGTCGATGGGGCCTATCCGCTTCTGGGTGCGGTTAGGCTGGAACCCGACATTCCGCTTGCCGACGCGCTGGCTGGGGCCGGAGACCTTCCCGGTGCGGTAATGGCACCGCTGCTGATCGACCGTCTGGGGATGGTGTTGGGCGACACGTTCCGCCTTGGCACAAAGGAGTTCATCCTGACGGCGCGGCTGGACTACGAACCGGACGATGCAGGAGGCGGTTTCGGCCTTGGTCCCCGGACCATTGTGCTGACATCGGATCTCGAGAGCAGCGGCTTGCTGCAACCGGGCTCGCTTTACGACACCGAATACAAGCTGCGCCTGCCGCCCGATGCCGATCTGGATGCGCTTGAAGCCGAAGCGGAAGGCACATTCACCGGTGTTCGCTGGCGCGACCGCCGGAACGGCGCTCCCGGCGTGGAACGCTTCGTCGAGCGGCTTTCATCGTTCCTTGTCCTGGTCGGGCTTGCGGGTCTGGCCGTGGGCGGTGTCGGAATTTCTTCTGCCGTGCGGGCTTACCTCGAGCGAAAGACCGAGGTCATTGCCATCCTCAAGACCCTGGGTGCGGACAACCGCACGATTTTCCTGACCTATTTCATTCAGATCGGATTCCTCACGGTTCTGGGCCTGATCGCAGGACTTGCGCTGGGGGCAGCGCTGCCGCTTGTGTTCGCTCCGATACTTGAAGCCCGGGTGCCTGTTCCTGCCGCCTTCTCGGTGCACATTCGTCCCTTGGCGGAGGCCGCGCTTTACGGCGTTCTGGCAGCTCTGATCTTCACGCTCTGGCCTTTGGCCCGAATCGAGGAAGTTCGGGCCGCGACCCTGTTTCGCGATGCGGGCGGGTCTGATCGTCGTCTGCCGCGTCGGCTCTGGATCATCATCACCGCGATTCTGTTCGCCGCGCTGGTGGGAACAGCGGCCACACTCTCGGGGCTCTGGACCTTGACGCTGGGTGCGGCCGGCGGGCTTCTGGGCGCCTTTGCCATTCTCGTCCTCGCCGCCAACGGTGTCCGCCGTCTGTCCCAGCGCGCAGCGAAGTCCGCCGTCGTCCGCGGCAGAAGCGCCCTGAGGCTAGCGTTCGGGTCGGTCGGTGGCCCCGGAAGCGAAGCGACATCTGTCGTCCTCTCGCTGGGTCTTGGCCTGACCGTTCTCGCCGCTGTCGGCCAGATCGACGCCAACCTGCGCAGTGCCATCGACCGGGACCTGCCACAGATCGCGCCTTCCTTCTTCATGGTCGACATCCAACCGGACCAGATCGAGGAGTATCGCGCGCGGTTGACCTCGAACGAGGCGGTGCAGAAGATCGAGAGTGCCCCGATGCTGCGCGGCATCCTGACGATGATCAACGGCCGTCCTGCGGAAGAAGTCGCGGGCGATCACTGGGTTCTGCGGGGCGACAGGGGCCTGACCTATTCCGATCGCCCGCCCGAGGGCACGAAGATCACTCAAGGAGACTGGTGGCCGGAAGGATATGATGGCCCACCTCAAGTGTCTTTCGCCACCGAAGAGGCGTCGGAGCTGGGCCTGAAGCTCGGCGACGAGATCACCGTCAACATTCTTGGTCGTGACATCACGGCTACGATCACCAGTTTCCGCGAGGTCGATTTCTCGACGGCGGGAATCGGGTTCGTCATGTCGATGAGCCCCGGAGCCATTCAAGGCGCGCCGCATACCTTCATCGCAACAGTCTACGCCGCCGAAACCGCTGACGCGGCTATCCTGCGGGACATCTCCAACGCCTTTCCCAACGTGACCTCGATCCGCGTCCGCGATGCGATCGACCGCGTTTCCGAGGTGCTGGCGGGTATCGCCGCCGCAATCACCTATGGTGCGATGGTGACGCTGATAACAGGTGGCGTGGTGTTGATCGGCGCCGCCGCCGCGGGCATTCACGCCCGCACCTACGAGGCGGCGATCCTGAAAACCCTTGGCGCATCGCGCCGGACCATACTTGTCAGTTTCACGATCCGGTCGGCTCTGCTTGGGGCAGCGGCAGGGGTCGTAGCTATCGCGGCCGGTGCGCTGGCAGGCGATCAGGTTCTCATCGCCTCATTCGATGAACTGGCGGCCATTGTCCCGCCGCGACGGTGTGGGATGTGCCGCCCGGCGGCCGGGCCG
>CAZRNL010000043.1:0-14137 GCA_964601395.1 uncultured Silicimonas sp.
CACTCGCCGCGACTGTCATGTTCTGGCTATGAAACGAGAACGAGTCCTGACCCTAAGGCCAGTCGTGGCGGTTGCGTTGGCGACAGTCAGCCGTTCGTCTTGTCACGCCGTAAAGGGGCGAGCCTTTTGCTGGGTGGAAGTCCGGTGCTAATCCTATGTATCGTGGCGCCATGCCTTCTCTACCAAGGCACTACGGATCGAATAAATTGCTATTCTCGTGAAGAACCGACCAGTGTCAGGTCAATCCCGCGGAAGACTTCTTGTGTCACACGTTGGACTGAAATCGTGGCGGCTCGCAGGTTGAGAATGAAGCCTCGAATTGGGGCGGCAGTGTGACGCCGGTCGGATCAGGGGGCGGCGTAAGCCTCGGTGGGGGGAGTGAACAGGCGCTGAATATCAACAAAGAGCCCCTTGGAAAGCTGCGCCTCGATTTGCTCCCATAGGTTGCTGCTTGTTTCCGGATAAAGTTACGCGTAACACAAATTCACGTTCCAGGAGGGGGATGACATGACGGCACATCGAAAGGCGGCGATGGTCGATATCGGCTTCGGGGCATTTGCCGCGGCTGGCGTGGCAGCGCTCATGCTTGATGCCGCCGACCTGGCTGATCGTGCCAGGCTGTTTCCGGTTGCCGTCCTGTGGTGCCTGCTGATCGCAGCACTTGTCATTCTTGCAGGTGGCTTGATGAAGCTGCGCGGTGATGACGGGGCGGGCGAAAAGCCTGTCGCAGCGGGAGGGGCCCAGTTCCTCGCGCCACCGCTCGTGGTGATCGCCGGAGGAGCGTTGCTGGTCTGGTTCGGGTTCTACCTGACCTCACCGGTGTTCATCGTTGCCATGCACGCGCTGCACATGCGCCTGTCGACCGGGGCGGCGCCCACGGGCCGGATGTTGCTGACCGGACTGGCGTTGGCGGTGATCGCGACGGCCGTCATGTACCTAATCTTCGACGTCCTGATCGGCCTGCCCGCGCCCGCCGGGGCCATCTTCTAGCCACCGCGATGCGGGCGGACCCCGTCCATCGCGCATCGACCTGAGACGATCAAACCTTGAAATGGAGAAGACCATGAAACGTACCCTGAAACTGACGCTGAGCCTGCCGCTTCTGGCGGTTCTTTCCACGGCCGCCATGGCGCAAGACGACTATCCCAGCCAGCCCATCAACATCATCGTGCCCTACGGCGCGGGCGGTAGCGGCGACACGGTCGCGCGCATCGTGTCGGACCGGCTTGCCGAAGAGCTCGGCGTGACCGTCAATGTCGTCAATCGCCCGGGTGCGGGCGGCGAAATCGGCATTTCCGAGATGGCCAACGCCGACCCCGATGGCTACACGCTGGGCGTCTTCGGCTACCCGGACAACTTCGTCATCGAATCCACCCGGGACGTGGATTTCAACTCCGACGAGGATCTGCTGTTCCTGGCCCAATTCGACAGCACCCCCATGGGCATCTTTGCTAAGCCGAACGCGTCCTATGACGACCTCGAAAGCCTGCGGACCTATGCGGAGGAAAACCCCGGCTCGCTGATCATTGGCGAAAGCGGCGCGCTTGGCCTGCTGAGCGCGCTTGCCTTCGAGGCAAATCTCGGGGTCGAGCTGACCGACGTGCGCTACGGCGGCGGCGGCGATCTGCTGAACGCGCTTCTGGGCCAGCACATCGACCTCGCCTCCACCTCGTCGATGAGCCATGATCCCATCGTCGACGCCGGCGGTTTTCCGATCGCCTTTGCCTCCGCCGAGCGGATGGAGATGTTTCCCGACGTTCCGACAATGACCGAGCTGGGCGTCGACCAGGTCATGGAAGTCGGACGTGTCATGGTGGCCCCAGCGGGCATTTCCGACGAGGTGCGCGACGCCCTGAAGGCGGCGCTGGATGCAATCTCGACCGACGAAGAGATGATCCAGAGCTTCATCACGGCGTCTCTTCCCTACAACTACCTCGGCATGGACGGGATCAACGCCAAGGTTGAGGAGAGCAATGCGGCCTTCCGCGCGGTGATCGAAGCCAACAGCGACCAGTTCTGAAGCCGGAACATCCCGGGAAGGCCGGTCTCGGCCTTCCCGTCTTCTCAAACTAGGGAATTGCAATGAGCACTTTCGATCTCATCGTCAGCCTGATGGCACCAGAGGTGCTGGCCGCCGTGTTTTCGGGAGTGTTCATCGGTATTCTCGTCGGGGCCGTGCCCGGCCTGAACGGGGCGGTGGGCATTTCGCTTCTGCTGCCTCTGACTTTCGCCATGCCGCCCGAGGTCGGCCTGCTGCTTCTGGGCGGCATCTACATGGGCTGCATGTATGGCGGCTCCGTCACCGCGATCCTGATCAACGTGCCGGGCGATGTCGTCGCCGCACCCGCCGCGATGGAAGGCTACCCGCTGACAAAGCAGGGCCGATCCAAGGAGGCGCTCTATTTCTCCATCTTCTCGAGCATGATCGGCGGTTTCGTCGGCGTTGCCGTGCTGATCTTCTTCACCCCGCCGCTGGCGCAGTTCGCGCTGCGCTTCGGCCCGGCCGAGATGTTCTTTGTCGCCCTGTCGGGGCTGATCATCGTGGGCGCGCTGTCGGGCAGCATCTGGAAGTCCGCCTTCGCGGTCGGCTTCGGCCTTTGGCTGAGCACGATCGGCATCGATCAGATCACGGGGTCCGACCGGTTCACCTTCGGCGTCAACGAATTGCGCACCGGGATTTCGGTCGTTCCGGTCGTGCTGGGGCTGTTTTGTATCGCGGAAATGCTTGCCAATGTCGGCCGGAAACCCGGCGAGATGGTTCAGTACACCGACCAGGACATTTCGCGCGGCGCAGTCTTGCGCCAGATGATGCGCAACAAGGTCCTGCTGGCCAAGGGGGCGTCGATCGGCACGTTCGTCGGCCTGCTACCGGGGGTCGGCACGACGCTGGCCGTGTTCATGGCCTATGCCGAGGCGAAACGCGCGTCAAAGCATCCGGAGTTGTTCGAGAACGGCAGCACCGAGGGGATCATGGGCGCCGAAAGCGCCAACAACGCGACTGTCGGCTCGTCTCTGGTGCCGCTCCTGGCACTTGGCGTGCCGGGCAGCCCCACCACGGCGATCATCGCGGGCGCACTGATCGTGCACGGCATCATCCTCGGCCCGTCGCTGTTCACCAACCGGCCCGACGTCGCCTTCATCTTCCTCTACGGCATGCTGCTTACCGTCGTGGCGATGACCCTGATCGGCGTCTTTGGCATCAAGTACTTCGCCTACATCCTCAAGATCCGGATGGATTTCATCATTCCGACCGTGCTGGTCCTGGCGCTTTTCGGGGCCTACAGCCTGCGCAACAGCATCTTCGACGTGCTGATCGCCATCACGCTCGGTATCGTGGGGGTAATCTTCAAGCGTGTGGGTGTGCCACCTGCGCCGATCATCATCGGGCTCGTGCTCGGGCCGATGATCGAAACCAACCTGTCGCGCTCGCTGCGCATTTCCGAAGCAAGGGGCATGAGCCTGCCCCAGTACATGCTGGATTCCAGCCTCGGCATCGGGCTCGTGATCGGGGTGGCGGTGCTGCTCGGCATCGTGGTGCAGATGCGCCGTCGCGCGGCAGCGGTCGAGAGCGAGATCAAGTCCAAGGGGGCCTCCTGACGCATGACGTTTCCCCGGCACACCTTTGTCATGGAAGGGTTGTCGTTTTTTCAAGCGTACAATGCTTGAGAACCAGTTCAGAACGCTGGAGTCCCCGGGCCACGACGAAGCGATCCGGGTGCGCGTGGACGAGGTGCCTGCCCATCGACGTTGTGCTGGAGAATTGTACCAAGGCATTGCAGCGCCACGCACAATCGGAATGGCATGCAAACAATGATCAAGCTTTTAGGGGGTCGCATGCGCGGCAGTTCACGGCGGCCAAGTTTGCAAGACATCGCCGATCAGGTGGGCACGACCCGCATGACGGTCAGCCGCTGTCTGCGCGCGCCGCAAAGCGTGTCGGAGCCGCTGCGTAAGCGCATACTCGAAACGGCCGAACGGTTGAGCTACCTGCCCAACCGCGCGCCGGCGTTGCTGAAGCAATCGCGAAGCCGGTCGATCGGGGTCCTGGTGCCGTCTGTCACCAACCAGGTGTTTTCCGATGTGCTGGGTGGCATCATCGACGAAGCGAGCTCTGCCGATTACGGCGCGATGATCCTTCACTACGGATATGACAGCGACGTCGAGGAGCGCTGCGTCGCCACCCTCCTGATGAACAACGCCGACGGGCTGGTGATGAGCGACCGGAATCACACGGAGGCGACCCTGCGTATGATCAAGGCATCCGGCGTCGACGTGGTCGAGATCATGGACACGCGTCTTCCTCCCTTGCAGCAGGCCGTTGGGTATGACAACCACGCCGCAGCCTTCGAGATCGTAAGCCAGATGATCGCGGCCGGTCATGAGCGCGTGGTCTACCTTGCCGTCCGACTCGACGAGCGGACCCGGCAGCGCGAGCAGGGCTATCAGGAAGCAATGGAACATCACGGACTGGAGCCGGTCACACTGGAGCGGGCGCAGAAATCATCCTTCACCGTAGGCGCAACGCTGATGGCCGAGCTTCTCGATGCCCGCCCCGACACGCAAGGCGTGTTCTGCACCAATGACGACGTGGCCGTAGGCGCATTCTTCGAATGTCAGCGGCGTGGGATAGGGATCCTTGACCAGGTCATGATTGCAGGCTTTCACGGCCTTGATGTCGGACAGGCGATTGACCCCAAGCTCGCGACCGTCCTGACCCCGCGATATCAAATCGGACAGGTCGGAGCGCGCGAGTTGCTCGCGCGGATCGACGGGGCGGATTTGTACAGCAGCATTGTCGATCTGGGATACACCATCCTGAACATGCCCCCCCGGCACGGCGGCTGACACGGCGGTGTCGCCGAACTACATCGCATCGCAAGCGTCGTGAGACCGGGAACCGGTATCTTGCTCTCGGGCATACTCGTCGATGGTGCAGCTGGTGTGTCTGCCATTGACCGAGTTACGGATCGACCGGTCCTTCGTCTCTTCAGCGCTGGTTTCGGCGGAATCGCAGGAGGTGGTACAGACCGAAGTGGCGCGGGGGAACCACATCGAAACGCAGTTGCGCTCGGACGAGATCGCGGCATGGCAGGCATCCTGCAGCGCGCGCGGGGCGCAGGCGGCGTCCTGACCGGTGGCCGCGTCATAACCCGGCTACGGCAAGCTGAAAGGTGGAGTCGGCTCGTGCGGAATCCATGGCAGATCTAGCGATTGGAGCGGAATGCGTCATCGCGAATGGCTCCAACCGAGACCGCGAGCACAGACCGTCGCCAGATACTGGCACGCAATGTCGTCCTGATTGCCATGATGCTCGCCTTTGCCGGCGCCATGCTTGGCGTTGTCGTCGATATCACCTTCGGGAACTTCACTGGACCCGAAGCCTGAATCACCCGACAACGCTACGTGAGCCTCGTGCCACCAGCAACCTGACAAAGCCGTATGAAGGGGTCAAGCACCTGCTGGTCGACGAAATGCAGGACTATACGGCGGTGCAATACGCGGTCCTGGCGCGGCTCTTCGAGTGCCGCAAGACCATCCTCGGCGATGCCACCCAAACGGTGAATCCCTACAGCGCATCGACAGCCGAGCGGATCGAAAGCGTGCTGAAGGGCGCCTGTCGCGTCACGCTGAACAAGAGCTACCGGTCGACCTGGCGGATCATGCAGTTCGCGCTAAAGATTTCGCCGAACCCCGACTTCGTCGCCATGAAGCGCAACGGACCGGAGCCCGATCTGACGGTCGTGACATCCCAGGGTACGGCCGTGGCGCGCGTCGCCGAGGCGATCGGGGCGTTCCGCGCCTCCGACCAAACCAACCTCGCCAGGACCCAGCGGCAGGCGAAGCAACTGCACAAGGCGCTGGCCGAGGCGGGCGCTTCGGCGCGGCTCCTCGAGCAGGGCAGCACCGGATTCTCAACCGGCGTCGTCGTCTGCACGCCGCATCTGGCCAAGGGACTGGAGTTCGATCGCGTCATCATACCCGACGCCAGTGCCAGAGTCTTTTCCACGCAAATGGACCGGAATCTGCTCTATGTCGCGTGCACCCGCGCGATGCACCGGCTCAGTCTCATCTCGGTCGGGGCGCCATCCGAATTCCTGCCGCTGGGACAACCAACGCTGGCCTGATGCGCGGGATTGCCGGGCAGATATTCGACCAACGTCGCGCGGATACTCGGCCCGTTTTTGATGGCACTGTCGAAACTCCCCGACTGATGGATAACATCAACCTCTGTCTGCGCTTGTCAGTTGCCTTGTCGAAGGCAACGCGTTAGCACTGATATGATAAGTACATGAGATAACCATGATCGCATCGGACCCGTCCCTGAGCCGCAAACCGCAGCCGATCCAGCGCCGAAAGCTGTATCAGGAAGTCATGCAGCGCATCGTTCAGATGATACGAAGCGATGGGTTTTCCGTGGGGGATCAACTGCCCTCCGAGCGCGAATTGATGGATTACTTCGCCGTCGGCCGGCCCGCCGTTCGCGAGGCCCTGCAGAATCTGGAATGGATGGGACTGATCACCATCAGCCACGGCGAGCGGGCGAGGATCGCGCAGCCGAGTTTCGGGGTGTTGCTCGATACCGTTGCGCTGACCACCAGCCACATCCTGACCAATTCGGGCAAAAGCCTCGAAGAGCTGAAACAGGCCCGGCTGCTGTTCGAGGTGCAGATGGTACGCATCGCCGCGCTGAAGGCTGGTGCAGATGACATCGCGCGCCTGCGCCTGCGGCATGACGATCATGTAGGCAGTGTCGGCGACAATGCCCGGTTCCTGCGCTGCGACATGCTGTTTCACCGCGAGATTGCGACGATTACCGGAAACACGCTGTTTTCGGCTCTTAGCGAGGCAATGATCGGCTGGCTGGGTGAATTCTACCAGGATCTGGTCCGCGTTCAGGGTGCCGAGCATGTGACGCTGGGCGAGCATCAGAACATCATCGACGCATTGGCCGCGAACGATGCCGATGCCGCCGAAAAGACCATGACGGATCATCTGACGCGGGCCAGCGCTCTCTATCGTCAAGCGCTGGAAATCGTGACGTCTGAGCCGCCGCCGGACTGAACGACACAGTGCGCGGCGGCAGCAGGCGGGGCGGCAACATGTCAGGCGAGGGGAGGGGACGAGATGACAACCGGTGAACTTGCGTTCTGTGGAACCGAGCAGCCGTCCGAAACGCTGGATTGGCACGGCAGCGGGGATTGGCGCCTTGCCCTTGGGGACGGCGCGCTGCGCTATCTGACATGGCGGGGGCAGGAGGTTCTGCGCGGCGTGTCCTTTCTGGCCCGCGATGCCGACTGGGGTGTGCACCCCTGTCGCGTCGGCCGCCCAGAGGTTGCACGGGATGGCACTGGTCTGCGGATCGCATGGGAGGCAGAGATCGGCCCGGACCAGGCACCCGCCCTGCTGTGCCGGTTCCGCCTGATGGTGAATGCTCATGAGGTCTCGTTCACGGTCGAGGGGGCAGTTCAGGCGCTCCTGAGGACTGCGCGCACCGGCTTCGTGCTGTTGCACCCTGTTGCCGGATTCTCGGGGCGGCCGCTGAGTGTGAATGGGCCGAACGGAGAGGAGGTTGCGGGAGTAGTGCCGGTAGAGGTCAGCCCCGCGCAGCCGTTTCGGGATATCCGCCGGCTTGTTTTCGATCTGCCCGGCGACGGCACGGCCATCAGGATCGAACTTGAGGCGGACCATCCCTTCGAAATGGAGGATCAGCGCAACTGGACCGATGCATCGTTCAAGACCTACTACCGCCCGCTTTCGCTACCCTGGCCCTACGAGCTGACCGCGGGTACAGAGCTGCGGCAAGCCGTAACGATTCATGCCGATGGCGGGACCGGCATGGGTACTGCCGCCGAGGAGGGCACGCCGGACCCTGCTGCGCGCGAGGCGCCCGGGACCGGGCTTGTCTGGCTGGATCATGATCCGCCCCCGCAGGATGTTGCGGCGTTGCGCGGGTTGGGTGTGGCGCGGCTGACGGCGCAGATCGACCTGCGGGGCAAGGATCCGGCGCAAAGGGCCGGGGCCGCTGCCGACCTGTCCCGTGCGCTGGCGGTGCCACTGCATCTTCGCCTGGTGCTGGACGACGACGCCGACCCCGACAAGGCCTTGCGCGCCTTGGCCCAATCCGCCGGGCCGGTGGGCTCCGTCCACCCGCTGCCTGCCGCCTTCCTCAAAAGCCATCAGCCCGAAGGGCCATGGCCGGCTGGCCTGACTTGTGCCCAGGCGGTGGCGGCGGCGCGGCGGGCCTTTCCAGGGGTGGAGGTAGCCGAGGGGATGCTGACCTTCTTCACCGAACTCAACCGCCATCCGCCTCGGGCCGGGGGTGACAGGGTGGGTTTCGGGACGGCGGCCATTGTCCATGCTGCCGATGACCGCTCGGTGATGGAAACGCTGGAGGCGCTGCCGTCGGTCTTTGCCACGGCAGCGGCCCTGGCACAGGGCAGACCAGTGGATATCGGTCTTGCCTCGATCGCGCTGTGGATGAACCCCTATGGCGCAGCGCTGGTGCCGAACCCAGGCTGGGCGCGCTCTGCCATGTCCGACCGCGATCCGCGTCTTCGAGGGCTGTTCGGGGCGGCCTGGCTGGTTGGGTATCTGGCCCATGCCACCCGCGCCGGTCTTCGCAGCGTGGGGGTCGGCACGGTCAGCGGACCGCTGGGCGTGCTGCCTTGCGCGGAGGATGGCGAGGACTGGCACGCAGCCTGGCCCGGTGCCCGTGTCCGCCCCATCGCCCATGCCATCCGCGCGTTCAACTCGCTGCACGGGCCGGTTCTTGCCACCCCGCCAGATCACCCCGGCGCCGCCGCGATCCTGCGGTCCGGGGACCGGGCGCTGATGGCCAATACCGGGCCGGAGCCGCAGGCTATCACCTTGCCCGGGCATAGGATCAGTGCCGCCCGGGTGCTGGGGGCCGGGACATTGAACGCCGCGATGATGGACCCCGACTGGATGGCCGGTCCGCCTGCCGCCTTGTCCGGCCCGTTCACCCTCCCGCCCTATGGCCTGGCCCTTGCCGATCTGGAGACCTGATGACCGACCGAACCTCGCGCGGCGCCCTTGTGGGCTGCGGCTTCTTTGCCGAAAACCACCTGAACGCCTGGCAGGGCCTGCCCGGTGTCGAACTGGTGGCGGTGTGCGATCTGGACGAAGGCAAGGCCCGCGCTGCCGCGAAGCGGTTCGGTGGCATCCGGGCCTATAGCGATGCCAACGAGATGCTGGCACAGGAGAAACCCGATTTCCTCGACGTGGCCACCACCAGCCCGTCGCACCGACCGCTGGTGGAGTTGGCCGTCCGGCACGGCGTCGCGGCGATATGCCAGAAGCCCTTTGCCGACACGATGGAGGATGCGCGGGCCATGGTCGATGCCTGCGCGGCGGCGGGCGTTCCCCTTATGGTGCATGAGAATTTCCGTTGGCAGAAACCGTTTCGCGTAATGGGAGAGATCGTGGATGCCGGAGGGCTGGGGCGGCTGAACTTCGCGCAGTTCAGCTTTCGCCACGGCTACGACAATTACCGGAACCAGCCCTATCTGGCCGAGATCGAGCGCTTCACCATCATGGATGTGGGGCTGCACCTGTTCGATCTGGCGCGCCGGTTTCTGGGCGAGGTCGACAGCCTGTTCTGCCGCACACAGCGGATGAACCCGATCGTGAAGGGCGAGGACGGGTTTCATGCCTCGCTGCGCCATGCCTCGGGCGCGGTGTCGATCTGCGATGTCAGCTTCTGGACGCGGGCGCATCCCCAACCCTTTCCGCAGACGCTGGCCCGGATCGAGGGCGATCTGGCCACGCTGGAATTGCGGCAGGATTACAGGCTCCTCGTCCACTCCGACGGCGCTGTGCGCGAGATCGACGCGGCGCCCGACATTCCGGCCTGGGGCGGCGCACCCTGGCACGGCATCCAGGACAGCGTCATCGCCATTCAGGCCCATTGGCTGGATTGTCTGCGCACCGGCGCCACGCCGCAGCCCTCGGGCGCGGACAACCTGCGCACCCTGGCGCTGGCGCTCGCCGCTTATGACAGTGCGCAGCAGGGCCGCGCCGTCTTGTTCGAACAGGAGGGCGTGGCGTGACCCGGATCGCAGCGACCTATCTGATCGAAACCTCGATGGACCCGTGGCGCGCCGCCGAGGTGATGGCAGGCGAACAATCAACCGGCACCTTCGTCGAACTCGCGGCGGAAACGTCGCAATTCACCGATGCCCATGCCGCGCGGATCGACAGCATCGAGATGCTTGACGATGTGGCGCAGCCATCGTTGCCGGGGGCGGGGGAGTACCCGGATGCGGCGGGCAAGGTCCGCTGGCACCGGGCGCGGGTGCGGCTGTCCTGGCCGCTGTCCAATCTGGGGCCGTGCCTGCCCACCGCGATGGCGACGGTCGGCGGCAACCTGTTCGAGTTGAAGCCGTTCTCCGGGCTGCGGCTGGAGGATGTGGAGTTTCCCGCCGAGTTCGCCTCTGCGTATGGCGGGCCGCGGTTTGGTACTGCCGGAACCCGCCGCCTTGCCGGGGTGGAGGGGCGGCCCCTGATCGGCACGATCATCAAGCCGAGCGTGGGGCTCACGCCCGAAGAAACCGCAGACCAGGTGGACCGGCTGTGCGACGGCGGGATCGACTTCATCAAGGATGACGAATTGCAGGCCGACGGTCCCCAGTGTCCGTTCGAAGCCCGGCTCGCCGCAGTGATGCCGGTGCTGGAGGCTCATGCCGACCGGCTGGGGCGCAAGCCGATGTATGCGTTCAACCTGACGGGCGATCCCGACGCCATGCGCCGGCGCCACGACCTTGCGGTGGAGGCAGGGGCGAGTTGCGTGATGGTGTCGCTCAACTCGGTCGGGCTGGCTGGCTTCATCGGATTTGCACGGCATTCCGAACTGCCCATCCATGCGCATCGCAACGGCTGGGGCTATCTCTCCCGCCATCCGTTGCTGGGATTTTCCTATGTCGCCTGGGCGAAATTCTGGCGGCTCGCGGGGGCCGACCACATGCATGTCAACGGGCTGCGCAACAAGTTCTGCGAACCTGACGCATCCGTCATCGCCTCGGCCCGGTCGTGTCTTGCGCCGATGTTCAACGCGCCCCTTCCCGGGTGCGAAGTGATGCCGGTCTTTTCCTCGGGGCAGACCGCCGAACAGGTGTGGGACACATTCGCCGCCATCGGGTCCAACGATCTGATCCACGCGGCGGGCGGCGGCATCACCGCGCATCCGGGCGGGATCGCGGCGGGGGTCCGCGCCCTGCGTGCCGCGTGGGATGCGGCGGCGGCGGGCACCGGCCCCGAGGCAGCGGCGGCAGCCAATCCTGAACTGGCCCGCGCGCTGGACTTCTTCGGCGGTCGGGCTGAGGCATGAAGGACGACAGGCTTCTGATCGGGTTCTATGGTGACGATTTCACCGGCTCGACCGATGTGATGGAGGTTCTGACCTTCGCGGGCCTGCCCACGGCGCTGTTCCTCGCCCCGCCCAGGCCTGAGCAACTGGCGAAGTTCGACAAGCTGGCCGCAATCGGCATTGCCGGTACCGCCCGCGCCCAAAGCCCCGACTGGATGGACGCGAACCTGCCACAGGTGTTCGATGCGCTTGCCGACCTGGAACCCGAGTTGATCCATTACAAGATCTGTTCCACCTTCGACAGTGCCCCCCATGTGGGCAGCATCGGGCGGGCGCTCGAGATCGGCTTGCGGCAGACCGGCGCGCCCTGGGCCTCGATGCTGGTGGCCGCCCCCCGCCTGCGCCGGTACCAGATGTTCGGCAATCTCTTCGCAACCGTCGATGGCGTGGGATATCGGCTGGATCGTCACCCGACCATGGCTCACCACCCTGTGACCCCGATGCACGAGGCAGATCTGCGCCTGCACCTCGCCGCGCAGACGGATCTGCCGGTGGGGCTGGTTGATGTTCTGCACATCCCACAGGGCGACGCGGCTCTTGCCGCGGTGCTGGAGGCGGGCGCGCACTGCGTCCTGCTCGACGCCACCGACGAGGCGACGATGACGGCAGCGGGCCGGCTGATCTGGGAGAACCGGGGGAAAAGCCGGTTGTCAGTTTCGTCGTCGGGGTTGCAATATGCGCTGACGGCCCACTGGCGCGCGACCGGGGAATTGGAGGCGCAAGACGCATCGCCCCCGATCGAACCGGTCGACCGACTGTTTGTCGTTTCGGGAAGCTGTTCACCCGGAACGGCGGCGCAAATCGACTGGGCCGAAGGGCAGGGATGGGTCTGTCTGCGGGCAGATCCTTTGCAGGTACTGGATCAGGGCACCGGCGATCTGGCGCGGCAGTGCCGTCAGGCACTGGAACAGGGGCGGGATGTGGTGATCTTTACCGCCAAGTCCCCCAGCGACCCCGCCATCGCTGCCTTCGCTGCCCGCTGCGGCGCGGAGGGGCAGGCAGCCCTTGGCCGCGCCCTGGGCGCTCTGACACGGGAGGTTACGCAGGCCGCCGACCTCAAGCGGATCGTGGTGGCGGGGGGCGACACCAGCGGACATGTGACCCGTAGCCTTGGCATCTTCGCGCTCACGGCAATCGGCCCGCTCGCGCCGGGCACGCCGCTCTGCCTGGCCCACGCGGACAGCGGCACATTCGACGGTCTGACCATCGCCCTGAAGGGCGGACAGGTGGGCGGACCTGGATTTTTCGGAGCGGTCAAGATGGGAAGGGTTGACGCACGCTGACAGATATACTCATTATATAAGTACATGATCAGGACATCGTGGCCGTGGTTGCGGCGCTGAGGGGGGACTATCCGGACATGACCGATACGGGATCGGTAGCGGTGCAGGCGGCCCAACCCCGCAAGTTCAAACAGAAGCGCAAGAAGATGACGCGGGACCGCAGGGTCGGCCTACTGCTGCTTCTGCCTCTCGTGGTGCTGATCCTGGGGTTGACGGTCTATCCGATCATTCAGGTCGTCCAACTGGCCTTTCACCAGCAGAGCCTATTCAGCCGCGAAACCACCTTTGTCGGCTTGGACAACTTCCGCGCCGTGATGAACCACGAAGGGTTCGAGCGGTCGTTGAAGAACACATTCGTCTTCACCTTCGGCAGTCTTGGCTTGCAGATGAGCATTGGATTGGCGATTGCGCTGTTGCTGAACCGTGAGTTTCCCCTGCGCACCCCGATCCGGGGGGTGATGCTGTTTTCCTACCTCGTCCCCTATGTCGTTGCGGCGATGACGTGGAAGTTCATGTTCTCCGACGCCACCGGCATCCTGAACTACTGGATCCGCCTGTCGGGCCTGCCCATCGCCGCCTCGCCCTTCGGATCGCTGGACTGGGCGATGGTGGGGGTGATCCTGGTCAATGCCTGGAAGAATTTTCCCTTCATGGTGATCGTGTTCCTCGCCCAGCTTCAGACCATTGACCGGCAGCTCTACGAGGCCGCTTCGGTGGATGGCGCGACCACCTGGCAGAAGTTCCGCCACATCACCCTGCCGTCGCTGATCCCGATCATGCTGGTGGTGGGGATGCTGCGCACGATCTGGAATTTCAACAATTTCGAGGTCGTCTACCTGCTGACACAAGGCGGACCCATCGGGCGGACGGAGACCTTGCCGCTTTACATCTATCGCTTCGTCTTCGGCGAATTCAGCCTTGGCCGGGGCTCAGCGCTGGCGGTGCTGGTGTTCTTCATCCTGCTGGCGATGTCGCTGATCTACTGGCGGCTCTATGAGAAGATGCAGGAGCGGTTCAAATGAGCGTCGCCGCCATGACCCGTTCCCAGCCCCGGCCCCGACGCGCGGTGCCAAGCAAGCGCGCCCGCAAGGCGGCGGCCAAGAAGCAGTTCGAACGCATCATCGTCACGCTGTGCGCGCTGGCCGTGCTGATGATCGTGCTGATGCCGCTCTTCTGGATGCTGGTGTCGAGCTTCAAGCCGAACACGGAGCTGTTCCAGCGCCCGCCCAGCATCCTGCCACAGGAGCCGACGATCCAGCACTATATCGAGTTGTGGAACTTCACCTCCTTCCCCCGATACTTCATGAACACCTTCTTGGTGGCGGGTATCGCCTGTGTGGCGGGCGTGCTGATCAGCCTCGCCTCCGTCTACGCCGTCACCCGGTTCGAATTCATCGCGGCGCGGGCCTTCACCTTTGGGGTGCTTTTCATCTACATGCTGCCGCCGATCCTGCTGGCGCTGCCGTTC
>CAZRNL010000044.1:0-14026 GCA_964601395.1 uncultured Silicimonas sp.
ACAGGTCAACCGTGGCGCTGCGCATCTGGACGATCTGGACCTGAACCCGCTGCTCATCACCGTCGATGGCGCGGAGCGCATCGTCTACAACCGCGACAAGGAGCGGAACGCGGTGCCCGACACACTGGACGCCGAGATCGTCAAGGATGCCGCGAGGTTCCTTGAGGACGGTGAGAAGATGCAGTTGTCCTACGCGGTCCAGAACACGCACCGCACGATCGGAACGCGCACCTCGAGCCATATCGTCAAGCGGTTCGGAATGAAGAACAAGCTTCAGCGGGACCACCTGACGGTCAAGCTTCAGGGCAGCGCCGGCCAGTCGCTCGGGGCCTTTGCGGCTCCGGGATTGCGGCTGGAAGTGTCGGGCGACGCCAACGACTATGTGGGCAAGGGCCTGTCGGGCGGCACGATCGTGGTGCGGCCGCCCATGGTCAGCCCGCTTGTGGCCGAGGACAACGTCATCATCGGCAACACGGTGCTTTACGGCGCGACCGATGGCTATCTGTTTGCCGCCGGACGCGCGGGAGAGCGCTTTGCGGTGCGGAACTCGGGCGCCAAGGTCGTGGTCGAAGGCTGCGGCTCGAACGGATGCGAATACATGACCGGCGGCGTCGCGGTGATCCTGGGCCGGATCGGCGCCAACTTCGGCGCGGGCATGACCGGCGGCATGGCCTATATCCATGACGCCGACGGCTCGGTTCGGTCGCTGATGAACTTCGAGAGCCTGGTCGTCGTGCCGGTGAACGAAGGGCATTACATGACCGAGCTGGAAACGCTTCTGGAAATGCACATGGCCGAAACGGGCAGCCGGAAAGCCGCGTCGATCCTGCAGCACTGGGAAGAAGAGAAGGGCAAGTTCCTTCAGATCGTGCCACGGGAAATGCTCAACAAGCTGGCGGTGCCGGTCGAGCTGGATCGGGCGATTCCCGCTGAATAGAGACTGGTTCGACCCCTTGCGATACCGATCCATCGGGGGAGCTTCGCTCCCCCGTTCTTCCTTTCGGTGGATGCGGACGGTAAACGGGCTGACGCCGCGTTTCGGGTGACAGCCGTTCCGCGTTGCGGCAGGGTCCGGGGGACGCCAGAGGACCCCGCATGACCAATTATCCGCACTTGTTTCGCCCTCTTGATCTTGGCCATGTGACCTTGCCCAACAGAGTTCTGATGGGGTCGATGCACACCGGGCTGGAGGAAGTCGGCGATTTCGAGCGCGTGGCCGAGTTCTATGCGTCGCGGGCACGGGGCGGAGTGGCCCTGATGGTCACGGGGGGAATGGCTCCGAACAGGGAAGGCGGGGTGCTGCCGGGCGCGGCCGGGCTGTTTACCGAGAAGGACATCGCGAACCACCAGAAAGTGACCGGGCGCGTGCATGACGCAGGCGGTCTGATCGCGATGCAGATCCTGCATGCCGGGCGCTATGCCTACAGCCCCGAGTGCGTGGCGCCGTCGCCGCTCAAGTCGCCGATCTCGCCGTTTTCGCCGCGGGAACTGGACGAGGACGGCATCGAGAAGCAGATCGCCGATATTGCCGAGGCGGCGCGGAGGGCGCGTCTTGCCGGCTATGACGGAGTCGAGGTGATGGGCTCGGAAGGATACCTTCTGAACCAGTTCCTGGTGACGCATACCAACAAGCGGACGGATCGCTGGGGCGGGTCTCTGGAGAACCGGATGCGGTTGCCGGTCGAGGTGGTGCGGCGGGTGCGCGAGGCCGTGGGCGAGGATTTCATCGTCATCTACCGGATCAGCCTGATCGACCTGGTGCCGGATGGGCAGACATGGGAAGACGTGATCACACTGGCGCAAGCCATTGAAAACGCTGGGGCTACCATCTTGAACACCGGGATTGGCTGGCACGAGGCGCGGATTCCCACGATTGCCACAAGCGTGCCTCGGCGCGCCTTCACCTGGGTGACGAAGAAGTTGATGGGTGAGGTCGCGATTCCTGTGATCACATCGAACCGGATCAACACGCCCGATGTCGCGGAAGCCGTGCTGGCGGATGGGTGCGCCGATATGGTCTCGATGGCGCGTCCCTTCCTTGCCGATCCCGATTTCGTGGCGAAAGCCAGGGCGGGCCGCTCGAAGACCATCGCGCCCTGCATCGCCTGCAACCAGGCGTGTCTGGACCATACGTTCGAGATGAAGGTCGCATCCTGCCTTGTGAACCCGCGCGCGGCGCACGAGACCGAACTGGTCTACGCCCCGGCAGAGGTCTTGAAGGCCGTGGCGATTGTCGGTGCGGGGCCAGCAGGACTGGCGACAGCGCTGGTGGCGGCCGAGCGCGGCCACAGGGTGACGCTGTTCGACCGTGCGGAGAGAATCGGCGGGCAATTGAACATGGCGAAGATGGTGCCCGGCAAGGAAGAGTTTCACGGGCTGATCAGGTGGTACGAGACGATGCTGGACGAGCTTGGCGTCGAGGTGCGGCTTGGTGTCGAGGTTGTGCCGGAAACGCTTGCCGGATTTGACGAGGTGGTCGTCGCCACCGGTGTGCTGCCGCGCGAGCCGGGAATTCCGGTTCAGGGGCAGGCCCAGGTTGTCAGCTATATCGATATCCTGACCGAGCGCGAGGTGGCGGGAAAACGTGTCGCCGTGATCGGAGCCGGGGGTATCGGGTTCGATGTGGCCGAGTTCCTGACAACCGACGACAGCCCGACAGTCGACCTTCCGGAATGGTTGCGGGAGTGGGGCGTGGCCGACCCGGAAGTGCATCGCTCCGGTCTCTCTCCAGAAGGACCGCAACCCTCGCCACCCGTTCGAAATGTGTCACTATTCCAGCGAAAAAGCGAACGTCCGGGCAAACGTCTGGGCAAGACGACTGGCTGGATTCACCGCGCCTCGCTTCAGATGAAGGGCGTCACGATGGTGGGCGGCGTGACCTATGTGAAGATCGATGCCGAGGGGCTGCATATCGTCCGCCAGGACGGCACGCCCGAGATCGTGTCCTGCGATACGGTGGTGCTGTGCGCCGGTCAGATCAGCGATCGGACGCTGGCAGATGCGCTGGAAGCGAAGGGCGTCAAAGCCCATGTGATCGGCGGGGCGGATGTGGCGGCGGAACTGGACGCCAAGCGGGCCATCGACCAGGGCGCGCGATTGGCGGCATCGTTGTAGGTCTTCCGAAGTCCGGGCAGCGCGGCAAGACGCCAATCGTCCGTTGCGCGCCGGGTGCAAGTGGCGGCTAATGGCGGAAAGGAGACTTGCCATGCTGGATCATCGTCCCTGGGTTCCCGCCGTGTGCGAGGCGCGCGTTGCCGGGATTGCCGAAAGCACCGCTTCCGCGACGCCGGATGCCATTGCGGTTCGGATCGCCGAACTGATCGAGGAAAACCGGCGCATCCACGAGCGGGACTGCTTCAACCTGAACCCGGCGACGAATGTGATGTCGCCGCGCGCCGAGGCGGCTCTGGCGGCCGGATTGGGGTCGCGCCCGTCGCTGGGCTATCCGGGCGACAAGTACGAGATGGGGCTTGAGGCCATCGAGGAGATCGAGGTCATCGCCGCAGAGCTGGCGGCCCGGGTCTTCGAGGCCGGGTTCGCCGAAATCAGGGTGCCTTCGGGAGCGATCGCCAACCTTTACGGCTTCGTGGCGACCTGCCGCCCCGGCGATACGATCATCGCGCCGCCGGCCTCGGTCGGGGGGCACGTGACTCATCACAAGGATGGATGCGCCGGGCTTTACGGGCTGAAGACCGTCAGCGCGCCTGTCGATGCGGACGGGTACACGGTGGACATCGCCGGGCTTCGCACGTTGGCGCACGAGGTGAAGCCGAAGCTCATCACCATCGGATCCAGCCTGAACCTGTTCGAACATCCGGTAGCACAGGTGCGTGCCATCGCCGACGAAGTCGGGGCGAAGGTACTGTTCGACGCGGCGCATCAATGCGGAATCATCGCGGGCAAGGCCTGGCGCAATCCCCTGAAGGAAGGCGCGCACCTGATGACGATGAGCACCTACAAGAGCCTGGGCGGTCCTGCGGGCGGCCTGATCGTGACCAATGACGCCGATATCGCCGAAAAGCTGGACGCTATCGCCTTTCCCGGCATGACCGCGAACTTCGACGCGGCGAAATCGGCCGCTCTGGCGCTGACCTTGCTGGACTGGATCAGCTTCGGAGAGGCTTATGCGGACGAGATGATCGCGACAGCCCGGAATTTCGCCGAGACGTTGAGTTCGGTCGGCATACCGGTTTTCGGCGCGCAGCGCGGGTTCACCGCGTCGCACCAGTTCGCGGTCGAGGCGGCGGCCTTCGGAGGTGGGCAGGCGGCGTCGAGAACGCTGCGAAAGGCGGGGTTTCTGACCTGCGGGATCGGACTGCCCCTGAACCCGGTCGAGGGCGATCTGAACGGGTTGCGGATCGGGACGCCCGAGCTAGTCCGCTGGGGGGTCACGCGGGACAATGTGCGCGAGATCGCCCAATTGGTGGCAAAAGCCCTGAGATCCAACGATCCCGCTGCAATGGCGGAAGAAGTTTCTCTTTTGCGGCAAGGCTTTGACAAGGTTCACTTCGTTCACGGCTAACCGTTCCGGATCCTGTCGGCGGCGTATCCACCCTCAAAACAATCCTGATAAAACCGGGAAATTGTCGGGGCCTTTCCGCAATGTTGCCTGAATTGAGGGTCAGAAGGTTCTTGCCTCGGGGGCAAAGAACAAGGGTAATAGACCTGATGGACCGATTGACGGAAATGGAAGCGTTTGCAACCGTTGTGGATCAGGGCGGGTTCACTGATGCTGCCAAGAAGATGGGAATTTCGAAGTCGGCCGTGTCAAAGCACGTGTCCTCTCTGGAAGCCCGACTGGGTGCGCGTCTGCTGAATCGCACCACGCGCCGCGTCTCACCGACCGAGATCGGTCTTGCCTATTATGATCGCGCACGCCGCGTTCTGAACGATGCGGGCGAGGCGGATGCGCTTGTGACGTCCATGCAATCCGCCCCTTCGGGCCTTTTGCGAATTTCGGTTGCCACCGATTTCGGCGTCAACCACCTGTCGCCGGTTCTGGGTGAGTTCCTGCAGGAATTCCCGGACATCACGGTCAACATGGTTCTCAACAACCGCTATGTGGAATTGATCTCGGAAGGCTTCGACCTGGCGATCCGGATTGGCGAACTGGAAGATTCCACGTTGCGCGCCCGCAAGCTTTGCGAAACGAACCGCCGGATGATCGCCTCGCCGGACTACTTCAAGAAGTATGGTCGTCCCCAGAAGATCGACGACCTGAACGAACACAAGCTTCTGCATTACTCGAACAACTCGTCCGGAAACGTCTGGAAGCTGACCGCCCCTTCGGGTGAAAAGCGTCAGGTTCGAACCGCCGGATGGCTGACCGTAAACGACGGTCAATCCCTGCTGAACGCCGCGATTGCCGGACTTGGCATCGCCTACCTGCCGTCCTTTCTCTATGCGGACGCGATGGAGCACAAGCTGATCGAAGAAGCCATTCCCGACCTTCCGGTCGAGACCCAGGGCATCTTCGCCGTCTATCCTCCGGGCCGCTTCACACAGCCCAAAGTGCGCGCCTTCATCGACTTCCTGGTGCACTCCTTCGCTGACAAGGGTCCGGACTCCTGGTGAAATCCCTCCTGTTGTGACAAGTGCTTTTCCATATTCGATTCCTTCAGGGGCGCCCGCAAGGCGCCCCTTTTTTGCGTGGTTCCCGCATCCGGAAAACCTGACCGGATCTCGCAAGAACCGCCTGTATAGTGACTAGTCCAGCGACAGGAGCACAACCTCGACCCGCCTGTTCGCGGCCCGGCCTTCTTCGGTCAGGTTCGAAGCGATGGGGGCAAGATAACCAGCGCCCTCGGCCGTGATCTGACCCGGATCCGCGCCCAGTCCGGTCACCATGAAACGTGCGACCGAAGTTGCGCGCTGGCGCGACAGCGCTGTGTTCGCCTCAAGCGACCCGACGGAATCGGTATGGCCGACAAGAACGATCCGCGCCGAGGGGTTCGTTGAAAGCCAGGAGGCCAGAGCCTCGAGCGACGGAAACGGGCCGCTGCCGAGCTCGGACGATCCCGTACCGAAATCGAGGCCGGGCAGGACGGTATGTCCGCCCTCCATCAGCGCGGACACAAGGTCTGTGGCTGGCGGTATCGTTATCCCGGCTTGCCCGGTGTCGGTCACGATCGGGTCAGACGGCACGAGCGCCTCCGGCGCGCTATCGGATACCGCGGTAATATGCACGAAGCCTGCGTTCTGGGACCGCGACGCGAGAAGCGCGACAAGCCGGGGTTGAAGGGACTCATCGTCCGAGCGCAGCAGAAGGTACCGATAGTCGCCAAGGTCGACGTACATGTCCGGTTCGCCGAGGATGTCGAGCTGAAACCGGAAATCGAATCCGCCACAGGCCGCGTCCGCGCATCCAAAGACCTGTTCGTACCCGGCGGCCTCGAGCGTGTCCCGAAGCCCCGCGAGCAATTGCAGCGTCGTGCGAGCGCCACCCGGAAGGCGCAGAACCTGCCGGGTAATCGCACCTTCTGCGACACTGGGCACGCTGCCGGGCACCCAGGGTTCTTCAGGCAGGCGCACCGATCCGGCGGGATCGGTCTCGGTGCGGACAACCGCAGCGCCGGGAAGCGTCAGATCAAGCGCAAGGGCGGGGCCTGCCAGCAGTCCGAATGCAAGCGCCAGAACTCTCATGCCGATCCGACCGGCGCCCGACGATAGTGATACCCGGTCACCGGGAGCATACCGAACTTCTCGTACAGACTGTTGGCGGCGGTGTTCGCATGGGTAACTGCAAGTGTCAGCCACTCCGCCCCATTGTCGGCGGCCCAGTTGGCGGCGCCACGCATCATCGTGGCGCCCATGCCGGACCGGCGATGCGACGGCGAAACCTCAAGTGCGTGGAGCATGGCGACGCCTCTGTCGACGCCGACAAACGCGACACCTGCGGGCGCGTCGCCGATGCGCCCCAGAAGCGCGGTCTTCGGACCCTCGACCCGTCCCATCACGTCGATCCGCGCCGACCCGATGCCTCCGGCCTGCCAGATCTCGCGCTGAACCGCGAATGGTGGCCAGGCCGCAGTCACGATCGAAGGCGGAAGCTCGCCCAGCATTCTTGAAACAGGCGCGGCATATGCGGTGACAGGGTCCACGATCTGATAATCCCTGTCGGACAGCCAGGAGTCGAGTTCTTCGTCGCCTCTGCGGATCATGAACATCGGGCGCTGGCCAAGGGCGCGCATACCGTCTTCGGCGCTGTCGATATCAGTCTCTACAACTGGCGATTCCGCAGTTGCCGAAGATACACGCTGCCCGCCGCCCCTGGCTTCGCGCAATTTCCAGGGCCGGACGTCAAAAACCTGCGCAGCAGGCCATGTCGCATCGAGAGCGTCGAAAATACGATCTGGAGAGAGAGTTGTCACCGCACGGCTTCCGGGAAAATGGAGCAGAGAGCATCGACAGCCTGTCCGACACTGCCGGCGACAGCTCCGCGCACGACGATGTTGGAGCCATAGCGTCCTTCACGCTGAAACGGGTATGACCCTATGCTGAGATCGGGGAAGTCTGCCGCAAGGGCGGCCAGCGGTCCGGCGATGTCGCCCTCGCCCCGGTCGATCCTGACCGTCACCGAGGTCACGGGTTCGCCGCCGATCAGGGTTGGAAGGACCGAGTCTACCATGGCCTGGAATACGCTCGGCACTCCCGCCATGACATGAACGTTGCCCATGGTGAAGCCAGGCGCAGCCGAGACGGGGTTCTCGATCAGCGTCGCGCCTTCGGGGATGCGGGCCATCCGCATCCGGGCTTCGTTGAAGTCCATGCCTTGCCGTTCGTAGTGCGCCGCCAGGATCGCGCGGGCGTCGTCCCTGACCCCGATCGGAGCGTCGAAGGCCGCGGCGACACAGTCGGCGGTGATGTCGTCGTGGGTCGGACCGATGCCGCCGGAAGTGAACACATGTGTATAGGCGCCCGAAAGCGCCTGAAGCGCGCTCATGATCGCGTTCCGGTCATCCGACACGATGCGGACCTCTTTCAGGTCGATGCCCAGTAGGGCCAGCCGTCCGGCCAGATGGTGCATGTTCGCGTCGCGCGTCCGGCCCGAAAGGATCTCGTCGCCGATCACCAGCATCGCCGCCGTGGGATTCGTCATTGTCGTGTCCTTGTCCCCTTTGTGGCTTCGGTATAGGGCCGCGTTCATGCGGTTTCCAACCCCTTTGCGTCCCGCGCGGTTGATCCGGCGCTACAAACGCTTCCTTGCGGATGCCGTTCTTGAAAGCGACGGCCGCGAGGTGACGGTGCATTGCCCGAATCCGGGCGCGATGCTGGGCCTTGCCGAACCGGGGATGAGGATCTGGCTGGAGCCGAATGACGACCCCCGGAAGAAGCTGAAGTACGGTTGGCGGCTGGTCGAACTGGAGCGGGGTCATTTCGCCGGGATCGACACCGGCGTGCCGAACCGGGTCGTGCACGCAGCGCTCAAGGCGGATGGCGTTCCGGGTCTGGAAGGCTACGCCTGTGTCCGGCCGGAAGTGCGCTACGGACGCCAAAGCCGGGTCGATTTCCTGCTGACGGACGCTGGGCGAAGGGATGCCTATGTCGAGGTGAAGAATGCTCATTTGCGCCGTGTTAGTGACTTGGCAGAGTTTCCCGATTGCGTCACGACGCGCGGCGCGCGTCATCTGGACGAGCTGTCCGACATGGTGTCGGCCGGGCACCGGGCGGTGATGTTCTTCGTGGTGCAGCGCACCGACTGCACCCGCCTCAGACTGGCGCGGGATCTGGACCCGGCTTATGGCGCGGCTTTCGACAGAGCGCGGAGCGCGGGGGTCGAAGTGATCTGTCACGGAACCCGAATCACCACCGACGGCGTTGCATTGGGGCCCGCCCTGAAGGTCGAGGAGTGAACGCAACGTCCTGCCATATGGCGATTCGCGCAGGAAAGGCATATATCTCGACTGGACGAGAAAGGATCTGAGACGTGGACGAACGGACCCGAGGCCGCCTGACCAAGGATGGCATACGCATTCACGAGCCCGAGGATTTCGCCGGCATGCGCCGCGCGGGAAACCTGGCTGCACGCATACTGGACGAAATCGCGCCCATGATCGTGCCTGGCGTCTCGACCAGAGAGATCGACGACGCGATCACGCGGATGGTGAAGGACGCCGATGCGATCAGCGCGACGATCGGGTACAAGGGCTATCAGCACGCAAGCTGCATCAGCGTGAACCACGTTGTCTGCCACGGGATTCCGGGCGAGAAGCGCCTGAAGGACGGGGATATCCTGAACATCGACGTCACGGTGATCGTCGACGGCTGGTACGGCGACACCAGCCGGATGTATGTCGCGGGCACTCTCTCGATCAAGGCGGAACGGTTGATCCAGGTGACGCATGATGCGTTGTTCAAGGGCATCGAAGCCGTCAGGCCGGGCAATACTTTCGGTGATATCGGGCACGCGATTCAGAGCTATGTCGAAGCGCACCGGATGAGCGTTGTCCGAGATTTCTGCGGACATGGACTGGGGCGGGTGTTTCACGCGCCGCCGAATGTCTTGCACTATGGGCGACCGCGAACGGGTGCGATGCTGGAGCCGGGTATGTTCTTCACGGTCGAGCCAATGGTGAACCTCGGGCGGCCAGAGACGAAGGTGCTTGCCGACGACTGGACTGCCGTGACGCGGGACAAGTCGCTTTCGGCTCAGTTCGAGCATTCGGTCGGCGTGACCGAGGACGGGTGCGAGATCTTCACGCAATCGCCGGGCGGCAGGTTCCATCCGAGCTGGGGCTGAATTCAGCAGCACACACGGGCGGCTCAGCCCCTTGTTCGCACGCAAAAGTTAGTTGATAGGCTAAGTGTCTTGACGCGCGGCGCCTTGCGTGAATAGTTAGCTATATGGCTAACCAAATCGATTCCCTGTTCTCGGCGATGAGCGATCCCACAAGGCGGGCCGTTGTCGAACGGCTGGTCGAAGGACCGGCCAGCGTCAGCGACCTACATGCACCGCACGACATCGCGCTGCCGACCTTCCTGCGCCATCTCAAGGTTCTCGAGCACAGCGGCCTCGTGCGGTCGAGGAAATCGGGTCGCGTGAGGACGGTCGAACTCGAAGCCGCGCCGCTGGCCGAGGCCGAGGCATGGCTGCGGCGCCAGCGCAGGATCTGGGAAGGCCGACTGGACCGTTTGGGCGCGCTTGCCGAGCGGCTTGAACGAGGAGGTGACGCATGAGCGTCTCGCACGACAGATTCACGATCGAACAGATCACCACGATCGGGCCCTCCGACGGTGCCGAGGGGCGTCGTCACGGGTGGACGCATCTTCTTAACTCGCTGGAGCGCACCTTGAAGGAAACGAACTCATGACGAGCTTTGACAGCACAAAGGATCTCTATCTCGAACTTCAGATGAAGGCTTCGCCCGAGACGGTCTGGAAGTGCTGGACAGATCCGGTGCTGTTTGCCGAATGGTTCGCGCCGAAGCCCGTGAAGGTTTCGGACGTAGCCTACGAGTTCTATCCGGGCGGCTCCGCGAATCTGACGATGACGTTGCCGGACGGAACGGTGATGCCACTCGAAGGATGCGTCCTTGAGGTCGAGGAGGCCCGTCGGCTGGTCACGACGGACGCGATGACCGCGGGATTCCGTCCTGCCGCGAAGCCCTTCATGACTGCAATCGTCGAACTCGAGCCGAAAGATGACGGCACGTTGTACAAGGCGACAGTGTTGCACAACACCGAAGAAGCACGGCGGAGGCACGAAGAGATGGGCTTTTTCGACGGCTGGGGGACGGTCATGCGCCAGCTGGATGAACTGGCGCAAACCCTTTGAGCGTTTACACGAGGTAGGTGTTGAACCAGGCGATCGTGCGGTCCCAGGCCAGATTCGCCGCCGCCTCGTCGTAGCGCGGGGTCGAATCGTTGTGGAATCCGTGGTTCACGTCCGGATAGATGTGGCCTTCGTAGATCTTGTTGTTCGCGATCAGCGCTTCTTCGTAGGCAGGCCAGCCCTCGTTGATCCGCTCGTCCAGCGCAGCGTAGTGCAACAGAAGCGGAGCCTGGATCTTGGGAACGTCGTCGACTGACGCCTGGCGCCCGTAGAACGGCACAGAAGCGGCCATTTCCGGGAATGCCACGGCAAGCGCGTTGCAGACGCCACCACCATAGCAGAACCCGACCGCGCCGACCTTGCCGGTGGAATCTTCCCTGTTCAACAGGTGCTCGAAGCCGTTGAAGAAGTCGTTCATCAACTGTTCCCCGTCGACCTGCCCCTGCAATTCGCGGCCCTCGGCATCATTGCCGGGATACCCTCCCACGGACGTCAACCCGTCCGGAGCCAACGCCATGAAGCCGGCCTTGGCGACGCGTCGTGCGACATCCTCGATGTAGGGGTTCAGACCGCGGTTCTCGTGAACGACCAGAACGGCAGGAAGCCTTTCCGGCGCATTCGCGGGCTTCACCAGATAGCCGCGCACATCGCCGGTACCACCGGGCGAAGGATAGGTGATGTACTCGGGGACGATGGTTTCGTCGTTGAAGTTGACCTGCTGTGCCAGCGCGTAGTTGGGGCTGAGCATGTTCAAGAGCGTCAGCGCGGTGGCGCCGCCGACGGCGAATTTCCCGGCACGATCCAGGAACTCACGTTTCGTGATCTTGCCGTGCGCGTAATAATCGTAAAGATCCAGAAGTTCTTGATCAAAGTCTTTGGCCGTCATTCGTGTCATTGTACTAGTCTCCCAAAGCTGGACATCTCTTAAATTCCAAACTTCGAGATTAGCGTGTTTCTCCGAAAAGTCCTTCAAATGGATGTGTAAACATGAGTCTTGACCGATGGTGGTGTTTCGCGTTCTGATCCAACGTTAGGCTGGGAACGCGCGCATTCTACGCCGCATCGACTGCGCGCAATCGTCTCTGGAATAGGTAACGCGGCGGGATTTCACATGAAGGTCAGGTTTTCTCTGAACGGGGAAACTGAGGAAGTCGAGGCGGCGCCGACCGTCACGCTTCTCGATTGGCTGCGCGAAGTGCGCGGGCTGAAGGGCACAAAGGAAGGCTGCAACGAAGGCGATTGCGGGGCCTGCACGGTGATGGTGACGGACGAGGGCGGCGCGCGCGCGCTGAACGCCTGCATCCTGTTCCTGCCGCAGCTTCACGGGAAAGCCGTGCGCACGGTCGAAGGGATCGCGGGACCAGAGGGTGACCTGCACCCGGTACAGCAGGCCATGGTCGAGAAGCACGGCTCGCAATGCGGGTTCTGCACGCCAGGCTTTGTCGTCTCGATGGCGGTGGCGCATCTGGGCGGGCGACGCGACCATGACGACGCGCTGGCAGGAAATCTATGCCGCTGCACCGGATACGCGCCCATCGTGCGCGCGGCCGAAGCGGCGGAAAGCCAGCCGGTTCCGGACTGGATGCACGACAAAACCCCTGAAACAGAGACTGTTTCCTTCGCTCCTGAAACGTCGGACGCGCTGGCCGAATGGTACGAGGCGCATCCGGACGCGACATTGGTGGCAGGGGCCACGGATGTGGGGCTTTGGGTGACCAAGGGCTTGCGCGATCTGGGCGAAGTCGCGTTCCTCAACCGATGCCGCGACCTGCAGGTGGTTCGCGAAGAAGGCGCTTCGCTGAAGATAGGTGCGGGCGTCACCATGGCCGATCTTCTGCCCGTTCTGCGCAAGCATCACCCGTCCTATGCCGAGATGGTGCGGCGCTATGGCTCCGAGCAAGTGCGGCAGGCCGCGACCATCGGCGGAAACGTCGCGAACGGTTCGCCCATCGGTGACAACCCTCCGGTGCTGATCGCACTGGGGGCGACGCTGCATCTTCGGATGGGCGAAACCAGGCGAGAGATGCCGATCGAGGATTTCTTCCTCGACTACGGCAAGCAGGACCGCAAGCCGGGGGAATTCGTCGAGGCCATCACGATCCCGAAGGAAGCACCGGCTCTTCGGGTCTACAAGCTGTCCAAACGCTTCGACCAGGACATCTCGGCGGTCTGCGGCGCATTCAACCTGACAATCGAGGATGGCGAGGTTGCAGCAGCAAGGATCGCCTTCGGCGGGATGGCGGGCATTCCGAAGCGTGCTGCGGCTGTGGAGACCAGACTGATCGGCCAGCCGTGGACGGAAGAGACGATCAGAGGCGCTTTGCCCCTGTTTAGTGACGATTTCACGCCTCTGAGCGACATGCGGGCCAGCGCGGACTACCGGCTTCAGACAGCGGGGAACATGCTGTTGCGCTACTTCCACGATCTGGCAGGTCGCAGCGTCAGCGTGTTGGAGGTGACCCCATGAGCGTCGCCAAACCGCTGCCGCACGACGCGGCGCCGTTGCATGTGACGGGGCAGGCCCGGTACGTCGACGACATCCCTTTGCCGGCCAACGCGCTTCACCTGGCGTTCGGGCTTTCGGCGGTGGCGCATGGTCGGATCGTATCGCTTGATCTCGAGGCCGTGCGCGGCGCGCCCGGTGTCGTCGCGGTGCTGACCGCCGACGATCTGCCGCACGAGAACGACGTATCGCCGGCACCCAGTCCGGAGCCGATGCTGGCCGAAGGCACAGTCCACTATGTCGGCCAGCCGATCTTTCTGGTTGCCGCCAAAACGCACCTGCTGGCCCGGAAAGCCGTGAGGCTGGCCCGCATCGAGTACGAGGAACTGCCTGCGATCTTGAGCATGGATCAGGCGATGGAGGCCGGGAGCCGGTTCGAGGAAGGGCCGCGCATCTATGAGAAGGGTGATGCCGCTACCGCAATAGATGCGTCCGCGCGTGTGATCACAGGCTCTATCGAGATCGGCGGGCAGGAGCATTTCTACCTGGAAGGCCAGGCCGCGATCGCGCTGCCACAGGAAGGCGGCGACATGATCGTCCATTCCTCGACCCAGCACCCGACCGAGATCCAGCACAAGGTCGCCGAGGCGTTGGGCACCCACATGAACGCCGTGCGCGTGGAAATCCGGCGCATGGGCGGCGGGTTCGGCGGCAAGGAAAGCCAGGGCAATGCGCTCGCCGTGTCCTGCGCCGTCATGGCCTCGCTGTCCGGGCGGCCCTGTTCGATGCGCTACGACCGCGACGACGACATG
>CAZRNL010000045.1:0-725 GCA_964601395.1 uncultured Silicimonas sp.
TCATCGCCGGGATTTCCTGGAATGCTTCACGATTGATGCCGCCAACGAGATGGATGAACGAATCGCCCGTCTGCCTCGCGGGTCATTGAAGCGCCGCGCGATGGAGCAGCTCTTCAACGGCCAGTCCCTTCCGGCGACGGTCGACGATACCGGACGGATCGTCCTGCCGGCAAAGCTTCGCCAGAAGATCGGTATCGACGGTGACGCCTACTTCATGGCGATGGGCGACACATTCCAGATCTGGAAGCCCGAGACATACGGTAGCCACGACAATGCCGTCGACGAATTGCTCGACAGCCTTCCGGCGGGCACCGACATCTGGACACTTCTCGAAGAGGAGGAGGGCTGATCCATGGCCGCAGCTGCCCGCGCCCGGACCTCCGACCCGCACATTCCAGTTCTGCTCGACGCGATCATCGAGGCCTGCGCACCGATCCGCGGCGCCTGGCTTGACGGTACCTTCGGGGCGGGAGGATATGCCCGCGGACTTCTGGAAGCCGGTGCGGATCGGGTCATCGGCGTCGATCGCGATCCGATGGTTTTCGAGATGGCCCATGAATGGGCGGAAGGCTACGGCGACCGACTGCGTTTGGTCGAAGGAACGTTCTCTGACCTCGATCAGTACGCCGATGTACCACTCGACGGCGTCGTCCTCGATCTTGGTGTGTCGTCGATGCAGCTTGACCGGCCCGAGCGCGGTTTTTCGTTCATGGCGGGCGGACCCC
>CAZRNL010000045.1:735-14007 GCA_964601395.1 uncultured Silicimonas sp.
ATTGCGCGCGCCATCGTGAAAGTGCGGCAGGACGGACCAATCGACACGACCGGGTCCCTCGTGCGGATCGTCGAGTCCGTCCTGCCGCGCCCCAAGCCTGGACAAAGCCATCCCGCAACCCGCACATTTCAAGCGCTTCGGATCGCGGTCAATGACGAGTTCGGCCAATTGGTCGAAGGTCTTGAGGCTGCCGAGCGTTCGCTCCGGCCCGGAGGCTGGCTTGCCGTCGTCAGCTTCCATTCGCTGGAGGACCGGGTTGTCAAACGGTTCTTTCAGGCTCGATCCGGCAAGGGCAGAGGGGCAAGCCGACACGAACCGGAGCCTGCGGAAGAGGCCCCCCGTTTCGAGGCTCGCAACAAGTCGATATCGGCAAGCGCCGCCGAAATCGCCCGCAATCCGCGTTCGCGTTCGGCCAACCTTCGGGTCGGTAGGCGAACCGAGGCACCCGCTGGCCCGGTCGATCACTCGAAGCTCGGGCTGCCGAAACGGGTGGATCTATAGATGAAGTCGTTTCTCTATGTAGTGACGGCTCTGGCCGTGATGGGACTGGCGGTCTGGGCCTACCGTCAAAACTACGAGACACAGGCCAAGTTGCGCGAAGTTCGCGAACTGCGTGTCGAGATTGCCGATCTTCGCGAGCGTGCAGGGGTGCTTCGCGCAGAATGGGCGTATCTGAACCGCCCTGAACGACTGTCCGATCTGGCCGACATGAATTTCGATCGCCTCGGCTTGTTGCCGCTGCGCCCTGATCATTTCGGTCAGGTCGACCAGATTGCCTATCCGATTGAGAATGCGGTCGACGTCATGGATCGAGGGAACGACCAATGACGCGGACGCCGCTGCGACCCCTGGCCCGTATCCTTGCAGCGCGACGCGCGGGCGAGAACCCGGATGCCATCGAGCGGGAGAACCTGCGCGCTCGCCACGAGGCGGACCGCGATGCCGCGAGACAGCGTGCCGAGGGCCGTCTGCTGGTGCTGGGTGTGGTCTTCTTGTGCGCTTTTTTCATGGTGGCGCTAAAAATGTCGTTTCTGGCGGCCTCTGACCCGGCAGAACCCCCTGCCGCAGCATCGGGAGCCCAGATCTTGGCGGCTCGAGCGGACATCACGGACCGGAACGGCCGGATACTTGCCACCAACCTGACCACGCATTCGCTTTACGCACAGCCGCCGCTGATGGTCGACCCGGCCCGCGCAGCTGGCGAACTGGCAAGGATTTTCCCCGATCTCGACCATGAACGACTGTTGCGCCAGCTGACCGGCCAGCGGAAATTCGTCTGGATCAAGCGCCGCATCAGTCCCGAACAGCAGCAAGCTGTCTTTGACATCGGTGATCCGGGGCTACTTTTCGGACCGCGCGAGATGAGGCTCTATCCGAACGGAAGGGTCGCAGCGCATGTCCTGGGTGGCGCCGGGTTCGGCCGAGAAGGCGTGTCATCGGCCGAGGTGATCGGCGTGGCGGGTGTCGAAAAGGCGCTGGACAAGGAGTTGCGCGATCCAGGTCGCGGTGACGTGCCGGTGGCCTTGTCACTGGATCTGACGGTCCAGGCCGCGGTCGAACGCGTCCTGCAGGGTGGCATGCGGCTGATGAACGCCAAAGGCGCTGCCGCGGTCCTGATGGACGCACATACCGGCGAGATCATATCTCTGGCCAGCCTCCCCGACTTTGATCCGAACGATCGTCCGTCTCCCCTGACGAAGGGCGATCCCGCCGACAGTCCGCTATTCAATCGTGCTGTCCAGGGGGTCTATGAACTGGGTTCGACCTACAAGATCTTTGCTGTTGCACAAGCCATAGACGAAAAGCTCGCCAGCCGGTCGACGGTGATCGACATCACGGGGCCCTTGACCTGGGGGCGCCACAGGATCCGCGATTTCCGGAACTATGGGAAAGCATTGAGCGTCGAAGACGTTATCGTGAAGTCGTCGAATATCGGTACTGCACGCATTGCGATGATGATCGGTATCGAACGTCAGCAGGATTTCCTCGCCCGTCTCGGGCTGTTCAAGGCGACGCCGGTCGAACTGGTAGAAGCGCCGGGCGCCAAGCCGCTGCTGCCGAAGAACTGGTCGGAGATCAATACAATGACTGTCTCCTATGGTCATGGCATCTCGGCCAGCCCGCTGCACCTTGCGGCGGCCTATGCCACCCTCTTGAATGGTGGCCTGCAGGTAACGCCTACGCTTCTCAAACGCGAAACCTACACGCCGGGTCCGCGAATTCTCAGTGAGGATACGTCCCGGCAGGCTCGCGAGATGCTGCGGCTGGTCGTCCAGCATGGCACGGCATCGCTGGGCGATGTGCCCGGCTACCGCGTGGGCGGCAAGACCGGCACCGCGGACAAGCCCGCACCGCAGGGCGGCTACTACGACGACAGGGTGATCGCGACCTTCGCAACCGTCTTTCCCGCGGACGATCCCGCATACATTCTCGTCGTAACGCTGGACGAGCCGGTCGAGACCAGCGGCAGTGAGCCGCGCCGAACCGCTGGCTGGACCGCAGTGCCCGTGGCCGCCGAGGTGATCCGGCGGGTCGCACCGCTTCTCGGCCTGCCGCCTGCCGTTGAACCTTCCCCTGAGGCGGGTGTAACACTGGTTCGAAACTGACAGGGAGACCAGAGCAACATGCAGACCCGGGCAAGGACGAAAACTCTGGCCGAGCTCGGGCTGACCGCCAGGCAAGCCGATGGTGTGCGGGTGACCGGACTTTCGGTAGACAGCCGCGACGTGAAAGAGGGACATCTCTTCTTTGCGCTGCCGGGCACCAGGGTGCATGGAGCCGAGTACATTCAGTATGCCGTGCGGATGCGGGCAGGTGCGATCCTCACCGACCGCGAAGGCGCGACGCTGGCGCACGACGTGTTGGTCGAAAGCGGCATTCCTCTGATCGTGGCCGAAAACCCGCGTGAAACGCTGGCCTTCACCGCCGCTCTCTGGTTCGAGACCCAACCCGAAGTCATGGTTGCGGTCACTGGCACCAACGGCAAGACCAGCGTGTCGACGTTCACGCGGCAGTTGTGGGCCGAAATGGGGGCGGAAGCGGTCAACATCGGCACGACCGGCATCGAGGGCGCGTTTACGGCCCCGTTGATGCACACGACGCCCGAGCCGATCTCGCTCCATCGCGCATTGTCGAGAATGGCCGACGAAGGCGTCACGCACGCGGCGATGGAGGCCTCTTCTCACGGGTTGGCTCAATGCCGGCTTGACGGCGTCCGTCTGGCGGCGGCCGCGTTCACGAACCTCAGCCAGGATCATCTGGACTACCACGCCAACTTCGAGGACTACTTCGCGGCCAAGGCAGGTCTGTTCGATCGGGTTCTGCCCGAAGATGGCACAGCGGTCATCAATATCGACGATGCCTGGGGTCCACGGATGACCGATATCGCGGAGGCGCGTGGGCAGGATTTGCTTACGGTGGGACGCCACGAACTGGCGGCGCTTCGGATTGTCGGGCAGCGTTTCGATCCGACAGGCCAGGAAGTGCGCTTTGAATGGGGGAACAGGATTCGCCAGGTTCGCCTCGGGCTGATCGGCGGTTTTCAGGCCGAGAATGCGCTGCTTGCCGCCGCTTTGTGCATCGCGACCGGGTCAGACGTGGACGAGACTTTTGATGCACTTCATACGCTGCAAACTGTGCGCGGCCGCATGCAATTCGCAGCGCGGCGCGATAACGGGGCCACGGTCTTTGTCGATTATGCCCATACGCCGGATGCTCTTGCCACGGCGCTCAAGGCTGTTCGGCCCCATGTCTTTGGACGTCTGGTTGTTGTTCTAGGAGCCGGCGGAGATCGGGATCGGGGAAAACGTCCGCTGATGGGACGATCGGCGGCGGACCACGCGGATATCGCTTTCGTCACCGATGACAATCCGCGCTCGGAAGATCCTGCCCAGATTCGGGCCGAGGTTCTGGCGGGTGCTCGCAAGGGTGCGGAGGACGTCTACGAAGTGGCCGACAGAGCCGAGGCGATCCTGCGGGCTGTCGATGCGTTGGGTCCGGGCGACACGCTTCTGGTCGCTGGCAAGGGCCACGAGACCGGACAGATCGTCGGCGATGCAATACTGCCGTTTGATGACGTTGAGCAGGCCAGCGTCGCGGTCGCAGCCCTGGACGGGAAACCGTCTTGACCGCGCTCTGGACATCGCAAACAGCCGCGCTGGCCACCCGCGGAACCGCACGCGGGGTCTGGTCCGTCCAAGGTGTCTCGATCGACACGCGTACACTCGAGGCCGGCGATCTTTTCATCGCGTTGAAAGACGTCCGGGACGGTCATGATTTCGTCGCGGAGGCGCTTGGCAAGGGTGCCTCGGCAGCGCTTGTATCGCGGATTCCAGAAGGTGTGCCTGACGACGCGCCCCTGCTGCTGGTCGACGATGTGCTGACCGCGCTTGCACGGCTTGGCCAGGCGGGGCGGGCGCGAACGAGTGCGAAAGTCATCGCGATCACAGGATCGGCCGGCAAGACGTCGACCAAGGAAATGTTGCGCCACGTTCTGACCCGGCAGGGAAGGACGCATGCTGCCGAAGCCAGTTACAACAATCATTGGGGCGTGCCGCTGACGCTGGCCAGAATGCCTGCCGACAGCGAGTTTGCGGTGATCGAGATCGGTATGAACCATCCTGGCGAGATCGCCCCCCTGTCGCGCCTCGCGCGTCCTCATATTGCGGTCGTGACAACCGTCGCGGCAGCTCATCTGGAAGCATTCAAGAATATCGACGGCATCGCTCGTGAGAAGGCCTCGATCTTCGAGGGTCTGGAGCCGGACGGCGTTGCGCTTTTCAATTCCGATATAACTACGGCCCCCATCTTGAACGCGAAGGCAAAGCAACATGCCTCACTTCGGATAGGCTTCGGCGAAAAAGCCGATGCCGCTCTGCGGGCTGAACGCCTGACACTCAGTGCCGAGGCCAGCATCATCGAGGGTCGATATGGTGGCGAGCCATTCCTCTTGAAAGTCGGCGCACCGGGGCGGCACTTCGCGATGAACGCGCTGGCCGTCATGGCGGCGGCGGATCACGCCGGAGCGGACTGGGACGTTGCTGCCTGCGACCTTGCCACATGGCATGCGCCCGCAGGTCGGGGACTTCGAGAGACGTTGTCTCTTGATCCTGTCGAGGAGCATTCCATCGAACTGATCGACGACGCTTTCAACGCCAACCCGGCATCCATGGAGGCGGCCTTTGAAGTTCTGGCGACCATCCAACCCAAGGACGGCATAGGGCGGATCTCGCGGGGCCGCAGGATCGCAATTCTGGGAGACATGCTGGAACTCGGGCCGACTGAGGAGACGCTTCACAAGGCGCTGGCCGAGTTGCCGACCATCGAGTCGATACACAGGATCGACTGTGTCGGACCGCGGATGCGGGCGCTTTACGAGGTACTGCCCGAAACCAAACGCGGTCGCTGGGTCAGCAGCGCCGAAGAACTGGCTATCGAGGCACATCACCTTGTAGACGCCGGTGACGTCGTGCTGGTGAAGGGCTCGAAGGGTTCGAAGGTCAGCCTGGTTGTGAGCGCGCTCCGAAGACTTGCGGAAACGGGTCGCCAAAGAAAAGAGAAGGGAACCGTTTGAGATGCTCTATTGGCTGACCATCTTTTCTGACGGAGGGGATTTTTTCAACCTCTTCAGATATATAACGTTCCGAGCTGGCGGCGCGTTCTTCACCGCACTGGTATTCGGGTTCCTTTTCGGGCGGCCACTGATCAACTTGCTTCGGCGCAATCAGAAAAATGGCCAGCCGATCCGTGATGACGGTCCGGCCAGCCATATCACGACCAAGGCTGGGACACCCACGATGGGCGGCGCACTTATACTCGGAGCCCTCGTGACCTCGTCGCTTCTGTGGGCGCGGTTGGACGAAGGCTTCGTCTGGATGCTTCTCTTTGTCACGATCTCTTTCGGTCTGATCGGCTTCACCGACGACTACCAGAAAGTGACCAAGAATAGCCACGCAGGGGTCTCGGGGCGGGCAAGGTTGGCCTTGGGTTTTGTCATTGCGGCTATCGCGGGTGTCTGGGCCACCTGGCTCCACCCTGCAGGACTGCAGAATTATCTGGCCGTGCCTGTCGTCAGCGTGCTTCTGAATCTCGGTATCCTCTTTGTCCCCTTCGCGATGATCGTGATCGTTGGATCGGCCAATGCCGTAAACCTGACAGATGGACTTGATGGGCTGGCAATCATGCCGGTGATGATCGCGGCCGGCTCGCTCGGTGTGATCGCCTACGCCGTGGGTCGAACCGACTTCACCGAATATCTAGGGATCAACTACGTGCCGGGAACAGGCGAGATCCTGATCTTCACGGCAGGTCTGATCGGCGGGGGGCTGGGATTCTTGTGGTACAATGCACCACCCGCCGCGGTCTTCATGGGCGACACGGGTTCGCTTGCGCTTGGCGGCGCGCTGGGAGCCATCGCCGTTGCCACCAAGCACGAAATCGTTCTGGCCGTCATCGGTGGGCTTTTCGTGGTTGAGGCGCTTAGCGTCATAATCCAGGTCTTGTACTTCAAGATGACCGGGAGGCGCGTGTTCCTGATGGCGCCGATCCATCACCATTTCGAGAAAAAGGGCTGGGCCGAACCGCAGATCGTGATCCGGTTCTGGATCATTTCCCTGATCCTCGCACTGGTGGGGCTTGCCACACTGAAGGTGCGTTGAGATGGGATTTCTGATCCGTTGGTTATCGGCGTTCCTCCTGCTATCGCTGACGTTCAACCCGACGCCATGGAACTATACCCGATGGGCTCTCGATAACTGGGAAACCCAGCTTCCCCTGACCGTTCTGGGTGGGCTGCTTTTGCTCGTAGCCTATGTTCTCTTCTTCACTGCCGTGTTGCGCGGAATCGGCGGAATTGGGGTGATCCTGATATTGGCCGTTGCGTCCGCGCTTGTCTGGGTGCTGGTCGATTACGGCTGGCTGAACCTGTCGGATCCCACGGCGAATACCTGGATCGCTCTTGTCTCCCTGTCCATCGTCCTTGCCGTCGGCATGTACTGGGGCATCCTCTGGCGGCGCATATCGGGGCAGCTCGAAGTCGACGAGGACGAAGGATGATCCCGGTTCGTGGCGTGGAGGGACAGCGCATCGTCGTCCTGGGCCTTGGCCGCTCTGGGCGCTCCGCAGCGCGCGCCATCGAAGCGGGAGGCGGCACGGCACTGTGTTGGGATGACAGCCCGGAAGCGCGGGAAAAAGCAGCGACCGCAGGCTTCTCGATCCATGACGTGGCCAAGCGCGAAGCCTGGGACGAAATCGCGGCGATGATCGTCTCTCCGGGAATCCCCCACCTCTACCCCGAACCCAACAAATGGATCGCAAGGGCGATGGCTGCCGGCGTTCCGATCGACAACGATATCGGCCTCTTCTTCCGGTCACTCGCCATCCAGGAATGGGATAACTTCGAGACCATTCCGCGTGTGGTGGCGATCACTGGGTCGAATGGGAAATCCACGACTTCGGCGCTGATCCACCATTGTCTGGGCGTCGCCGGAACCGAAAGTCAGCTTGCAGGCAATATCGGTCGCGGGGTGCTGGACATCGAGCCTCCGGACGACGGCGGAGTGGTCGTGTTGGAGCTGTCGTCCTATCAGACCGAGCTGGCCCGGTCGCTGACGCCCGACGTCGCTGTCTTTACCAACCTCTCACCCGATCATCTGGATCGGCACGGTGGCATCGGCGGATATTTCGCGGCCAAGCGTCGACTGTTCTCCGAAGGCGGGCCGGACCGCGCCGTGATCGGTGTGGACGAGTCCGAGGGTGTGTTTCTTGCCAACCAGCTGTCCGAAGGCGCTGCAGACGACCGGGTGATCCGGGTGTCGGTCGAAACCCGCCTCGAAGGGCCTGGATGGCTTGTCCACGCCCGCAAAGGGTTCCTTGGCGAGTTCCGCAAAGGGCGTCAGGTCGCCGCCATCGACCTGCGTTCGATCAGGGGCCTGCCCGGCGCGCACAATCATCAGAATGCCTGTTCCGCCTATGGAGCGCTAAGGTCGCTCGGTCTAGCACCGAAGGTGATCGAGCAGGGCTTTCAGAGCTTCGAGGGCTTGCCTCACCGCAGCCAGATCGTGGGCGAGAGGGCGGGCGTGACATTTGTGAACGACTCCAAGGCCACCAATGCCGATGCTGCGGAAAAGGCTCTTCAGGCCTTCGAACGCATTCGTTGGATCGTCGGCGGACAGATGAAGGACGGCGGACTGGCGGCGCTGAAGCCGCATCTGGGTCGCGTCGTGAAGGCATACGTCATCGGGCGGCAAGCCCGCGAGGTTGCTCTCGAGATTGCGGACACGCCGCATGAAGTCTGCGAGACGATGGCGGTGGCGGTGGCGCGTGCTGCAACGGAAGCCGAGGCCGGCGATACCGTGCTGCTGGCCCCGGCGGCGGCCAGCTTTGACCAGTACGACAACTTCGAAAAGCGGGGCGAGGATTTCATGGCGGAAGTTGCAAAGCACCTCTAGGGTCCCGCGTTTCCTTCCGCCTGCTCATGCCGTCTCGTTCGCGAATGCTGTCTGAAAGCACTTCGGGGGCATGGGCCCCGGCCGGGCAGACCTGCCGTGCGCGTGTCGAGATCAGAGTATGGACTGACCTGTCTTTGCCCAGTCTTTCAGGAACTGATCAAGGCCCTTGTCGGTCAGCATGTGCTGCGCCATTGCCTTGATCACCGAGGGCGGCGCAGTTGCGACGTCGGCGCCGATCTTTGCGGCCTCGGTCATGTGGTTCACTGTACGGATCGACGCGGCCAGGATCTGCGTCTCGAAGCCGTAGTTGTCGTAGATCTCCCGGATGTCCGCGATCAGATCCATGCCGTCGATGTTGAGATCGTCCAGGCGCCCGACGAATGGCGAGATGAACGTTGCCCCCGCCTTGGCCGCCAGAAGCGCCTGATTGGCCGAGAAGCAAAGCGTGACATTGACCATGTGGCCTTCGCCCGACAGATGCTTGCAGGCTTTCAGACCATCCCAAGTCAGCGGCACCTTGATGGCGATGTTCTTGCCTAGCTTGGCGACTTCATGACCTTCCCTGACCATCGTCTCATAGTCAGTGGCGACAGTTTCGGCGCTGACGGGACCCTCGACCATTTCGGCGATCTCTGCGATCACCTCTTTGATATCGCGTCCGGATTTGTGAATCAGAGACGGGTTCGTTGTAACTCCATCCACCATTCCCAGTTCGTTGAGCTCGGCGATGGCGGCGGTGTCAGCGGTGTCGACGAAGAATTTCATGGGGCTCCCCCTCTGGCGAATGCTTGTGGTTTCGTGGCACTGATACAGGACTGAGCCCGGGGGCTGAACCCCAGAAAGCAACTCCAATCCGCATAAGGCATGCCCATTGCTTCGGCATTTCCAAGAAGGAGAGCTGATCTCGGTCCTGACGACCCAGCCGCTGGACCGGGCGCTTGACTACAAGGCGCCGGAGGGCGGCTGCTTCGAAGGGGCCTTCGTCGAGGTGCCGCTGGGCCCGCGCAAGGTGCTTGGCTTGGTCTGGGGGCCGGGCGAGGGCGGCTACGACCTGTCGAAGGTCCGACCGGTGATTCGGGTGCTGGACGCGGTCCCGATGCGTGATCCGATGAAATCGTTTCTGACGCGCGTGGCCGAGTACACGCTGACGCCTCTGTCCGCGATGCTGCGGCTGGCCACCCGGTCGCCCGGTCTGGGCGATCCGCCGTCGATGCGGACGATCTACCGTCGTGGCAGTGTGGATGCGCCGGACCGCTGGACGGATGCTCGGCGACGCGTCACGGCGGCGCTCGACGAGTACCTCGGGCTGCCCTTCACGCTCGGCGAACTGGCCGAGATGGCCGGGGTCTCGACAAGTGTGGTCAAGGGGCTGGTGACGCAAGGCGTCGTAGTAGAAGAAGAAAGCCCGCGTGATCTGCCCTATCCGGTGCTCGATCCGGGTCAGCCCGCGCATGCTCTGACGGATGAACAGGAGACCGCGGCCGAAAGGCTCCGCCGCGGCGTTGGTTCCCGGGCCTACGGTACCACGCTTCTGAAGGGCGTGACGGGGTCCGGCAAGACCGAAGTCTATCTGGAAGCCGTCGCCGCATGTCTTGAGTCAAAACGTCAGGCACTTGTTCTGCTCCCGGAAATCGCTTTGACGGCCGAGTTCCTGACGCGTGTCGAAGCGCGGTTCGGCGCGCGGCCCGCCGAATGGCACTCGGGTGTGACCATGACTGAACGCCGCCGGGCCTGGCGCATGGTGGGGGAAGGCGGCGCGGATCTTGTCGTAGGTGCTCGTTCTGCGCTGTTCCTGCCGTTTCGCGACCTTGGCCTGATCGTCGTCGATGAAGAGCACGACACGTCCTACAAGCAGGAGGACGGAGTGCTCTACAACGCCCGCGACATGGCAGTTCTGCGCGCCTCGATCGAGAATGCGCAGGTGGTGCTAGCATCTGCCACGCCGTCACTGGAAAGCTGGGCCAATGCCGAGGCCGGGAAATATGATCGTGTCACGCTGACTTCCCGCTTCGGCGAAGCTGTGATGCCCATTATGCAAGCGTTGGACATGCGGAATGAAAAACTTCCCTCAGGCCGCTGGATTTCCACGACTTTGGCGAACGCCGTGCGTCAGAGAATCGAGGCCGGTGAGCAGGCACTATTGTTCCTCAACCGCCGGGGCTATGCTCCCACCACCATATGCCGGGCCTGTGGCCATCAGATCGGCTGCGACCATTGCGATGCGCGCATGGTCGAGCACCGGTTCCTCAAACGCCTTGTGTGCCACCAGTGCGGAGAGACCAAACCGATACCGACCCGGTGTCCATCCTGCCAGGCCGAAGATCGTCTTGCGCCGGTGGGGCCGGGTGTCGAGAGGCTGGGCGAAGAGGTTGCCGAGTTGTTCCCCGAGGCGCGGGTCGCGGTCCTGTCGTCCGACCTGTTCGGATCCGCGCGTGCGCTGAAAGCGGCGATCGAGACTATCGCCAATGGTGGTGCGGACATCATAATCGGGACGCAACTGGTTGCAAAAGGACATAACTTTCCGCTTCTGACGCTTGTCGGCGTGATCGACGCGGACCTCGGCCTCCAAGGCTCGGATCTGCGTGCGGCAGAAAGGACGTTCCAGTTGATGCGGCAAGTCTCGGGACGCGCGGGACGGGCGGACCGACCGGGTGAAGCCCTGTTGCAGACCTATCAGCCCGAGCATCCGGTCATCCGGGCCATCCTGTCCGGAGACGAGGAAGATTTCTGGCGAGCGGAAGCGGCCGAACGGCGTCTTGCCGGGGTGCCTCCCTACGGTCGGATGGCAGGTATCGTTCTTTCCTCGCCCGATGTGCAGCAGGTCTTCGATGTCGGCAAGGCACTTGTGCAGAAGGCGGAACCGTTGCACCGGGTCGGGGCGCAGGTTTATGGCCCCGCAGCCGCGCCGATAGCTCGGATCAGGGGTAGGCACCGGGTGCGACTCCTGGTCAAGGCCGAAAAGGGTGCGCCCTTGCAGGCGGCGCTGGCGGCCTGGATCGGGCAGATCAGAATGCCGGCCAACCTTCGGCTATCCATCGATATCGACCCGCAGAGCTTTTACTGACGCAACGTCCGGTGGGCTGTAAAACCGATTTTTGGGCCTTTTTGTTGTCCGACGGGCGGAGGCGTTAATTCTCTGAAGAATCGGTCGAACCGGGTGTTCGGTATCGCGTCGGTATCGCGTCGGTATCACGTCGGTATTTTTTCCATCCGCTGCGCCCGGAGCGGAACTTTAAAGGAACGCGAGGGCCGAATGTTGCCAGCGGGTAAACGCGCGACAAGTGCGCTTTCAAAGCGCTGCGCAACGGCGTAAAGCGGCCTTATGCAGATCGTTCATCTCGAATATGCACGGGCCCTTTCCCTTCTGGCGCCGCCCGACCACCTTGCTGTTCCTGATGGCGGCAGCGATGCCGCTGGCATTCGCGACCTGGTCCGCGCTTCTGAACAACTTTGTCATCGAGAGGGCAGGTTTCACCGGTGTCGAGATCGGCTGGCTGCATACCGTGCGCGAGATGCCCGGTTTTCTGGCCGTGGGCGTCATCGCCATCATCATCTTCATGCGCGAGCAGGTGCTGGGCCTGATCTCGCTACTGATGCTGGGAGTGGCGACTTCACTCACCGCGCACTTTCCCAGCCTCGGCGGAATCCTTATGGTGACGCTGATCTCCTCCATCGGGTTTCATTATTTCGAGACCGTCAACCAGTCGCTCCAGCTTCAGTGGCTGCCGAAGAGGGACGCTCCGAGAATCCTCGGCTGGATCGTGGCCATCGGATCCGCCGCTTCGCTTTTGTCCTATGGGTTGCTAGTTGCGACCTGGGATGTCTTCGATCTGAGCTGAAACACGGTTTACCTTATCTCTGGTGGCGCCTGTGCCGCGATCGCAGTCTATTGCATGATCGCTTTTCCGCAGTTCGAGGCGCCCGATCCGCAGCTCAAGCGACTGGTCCTGCGCCGCCGGTATTGTCTTTACTACGCGTTGCAATTCATGTCAGGCGCGCGGCGGCAAATCTTCGTGGTCTTCGCCGCCTTCATGATGGTCAAACGCTTCGGATTCGAGGTGCACGAGGTGACGGCGCTGTTCCTGATCAACTTCGTCGCCAACATGATCTTTGCGCCCTTGATGGGTGGGGCCGTGGCGAGGTTCGGGGAACTTAGAGCGCTTGCTTTCGAATACACCGGCTTGATCTGCGTTTTCCTGGCCTATGGAGGGATCTACTTTTTCGGCTGGGGCGTCGTGCTGGCCGCAGCGCTGTACATACTGGATCACCTGTTTTTCATTCTGGCCTTCGCGCTGAAAACCTATTTCCAGAAGATCGCGGATCCGGGTGACATCGCGCCGACTGCCGCGGTGGCGTTCACGATCAACCACATAGCGGCTGTCTTCCTGCCTGCGGGTCTGGGTTATCTCTGGATCGTCTCGCCGGGCGCCGTGTTCGGGCTGGCCGCCGGGATGGCCAGCATCTCGCTCATGCTGGCTCTCATGATCCCGCGCCATCCCGAGCCCGGTCACGAGACCGTGTTCGGCCCGAGGCTTCACGCACCGGCAGAGTAGCGGGACGAGTGCTGACGCCCTATATCTTGTTCATCCGGATCAAAGGAGGCGCGCGATGTTCCTGTTCAAGAAGAAAGCCGAGATGGTGTCCGCTGAGGAGGCTCTTCCGGGGCGCGATGCGGCTATTCCAACAGCCGAGACTCATCTTCTCTCGGGTCGCCCGCTGACGCTGGACGTGCCGGAAGGGATGGAAGCTGCAATGTTCGGAATGGGCTGCTTCTGGGGCGCCGAGCGGATGTTCTGGAAACTGGACGGCGTCTGGTTGACGATGG